>CAIKTE010000264.1 GCA_903830285.1 uncultured Chitinophagaceae bacterium
CTCTTATGGCTGCATATTTCTGATTGAGGGTCCAAACTTCATTCGTGCTTTTGCATTCATTAATATTGCTACATCTCCCATCTGCTCTCGGCAACATGCAATTAGCACAGTAATTAGCCTTTGATGGATCAACACACTGAGTAACAATATGTAACAGAATGTCACCTTTTGCAACATTAAGTGGAGCAGCCTGAGAAGGTCCGCCAAAGACAAGTGCTAAAAAGAATAAGGCTTTAGCCCACACTTTTTTGCCATTCAGCATCAATTCTGCTCCACCATCCTCAAGTCAATTAATAGTTCTGACTCAGCATCAGCCAATTTTTCAAGACTCTATAGCGATTATTGGTTCAACCCCTGGAATGATTTTCTTAGACACAGATACAGGGTATGCTTCTATTCTTAGCATGACAGAAGATATAGATGGAAGTAGTTCGATGAGTTTTACTGGTTCTATAACCTTAACAAAGTTTACTGATAAACAGGGGTAATAACAAAAGAGTTTTCAAGCGCTTGAAATTACTATATGTGCTAAAAGATCAATGATTGAACATTGAAAATAATTAGTGATTTTATTGTAGCTTATTTCAATTCCTTGCAGTGCTGAGCTTTTGCGGTAATATTAAAACTCAAAATTCCTGTTCGCAATATTCCATCTGAAACCAAAAGTATAGATCATGTCTTTTTTATCGATCTGTTCCTGCTGTACATTGAATGTTCTGTAAGTAATATTTCCTTCCACAAATAAATTAGGGATCACTTCATAAGAAGCCGTAAAAGAGCCTGTGATCGTTTTAGCCAGCATACCGGAACCTATCTTAAATCCATAGTCTCTTGGCCTTGTTAAATAACTTCTGAAAATATTAGAACCGAAATTTATACCTGCAGAATCCAGCCCTTGTTCGTTATAGAATATTTTTGCCAGCAGATACAATTTGGGAAGAGGTTGCGCTTTTGCTATGGCAATGAATTCTCTGAAATTTGCGCCCAGAGGGTGTGCCAACTGTTGGTTATAATGTGTAAAACCGATCAGGCTGTCATTAGCAGTATACGTGTATGGGCGAACCAGATTGGCTTCAAATTGCAGATCGAAATTATAAATATTAAAAGCGTCAATATATTTCACACCCAATTGCGCTCCCTGTTTATTTTCCCAGCTTCCTCTGCTATAGTGGGTTACTTCACTAAATAAAAATTCATTGAAAATGAGTTGCCCATAAAACTGAACATTTGTCAATGCATTGTATTTAAAATCGAATCCGAGATTTGTTTTGCCGTTATTACCATTATCCTGTTCCAATGATTTGTAAAAAATAAAAGGATTTAAATACCCTATTTTAAAACCATCTTTTCCATTTTCAGTAGAGTTTTCATAAATACCCAAATTAAATCTTTTAGAAACCTGCCAGCTTAAATGGTGAAATCCGATAAAATTATTGGGTAAAGATTGTCTTGTTCCTTGTGTTAATAATTGATATGGCTGAGTAGTTTCTGCAATAATTGTTTCATAATTAATCTGTCCGATATGTGCCCTGAACCGCAGATATAAATAATCAGCACTAAAATCGCTCAGGAATAAACTTCTGTAACCATTGCCAATGAATAATTTATCATATGCGAATTGAAGGTCAATGTATTTGCCCGTATTCACTGTAATACCTCCACGAGCGTCAAAATGATCGTATCCGGTTGTTTGAAATGGTTTAAAAAATCCCGCACCTGGCAATGCCCTGAATTTGGTTACATAGTCCTGAACATATTGCGGATCTTTCTCCTGAGAATCGGCCAGATAACTGTAAAAGCCAATCTTATTATCGATCGATCCGCGGATCATAAAACCACGTGTATTCAGGAACAATGTTTTATCTCCATCTGAACTTTTTCCTGATTGTAGCGCAAATACAGGATCGATCACAAAAGAAAATGCTTTTTGCTTTACTGCAAATAAGTGTGTTGCTGTAGCAAATATACCCGTATAATTTTTTTTACGTTTGGATAAAAGATAACTTGAATCTTTTGTCCAGTCACCGTTACTTTCTAGAAATTTACTGATATTGTATTCATCCACATCACTTAGTTCAAGAGATGGATAGGCTCCGTTTTTATACTTCCCATATACTTCTTCAACCCTTTGTGTCATGGCTTTTCGGAAATAAGGCTTTACCGTGGTGAATCGTAGTATGGAATCGCTTACCAATTTAATTTCCAATCTGTTCAGCAGATCGTATTGCTTATCATTCAAACCAATCACATCCGATTGCGCAGCAGCATGAATCGTAATAAAACTTATCCCGAATAAAATTGCCGAACGCAAACATTTCATAATCTTGCTGTATTGATTTTTCAAAAATAAGATAAGATGAAGACTTACCTCATAAAAGATGCCTGTATTATCAATGATTCCAAAAGGAGCTATGCTGACGTCCTGATCAAAAATAATAGAATTGAAAGGATCGGCCCAGGTTTAAATGTTAAAGGTTCTGTTATTGAGATCAATGCCCAACATCAATTCTTATTACCCGGAGTAATTGACGACCAGGTCCATTTTCGGGAACCCGGATTAACACATAAAGCCACCATTTATACAGAAGCAAAAGCTGCTGTTGCAGGTGGCGTAACCAGCTTTATGGAAATGCCCAATACCAATCCTCCCGCATTAACTCAGGAATTATTGGAACAAAAATATGAGATTGGAAAAAGAACAGCATTGGCCAATTATTCATTCTTTATGGGAGCATCGAATGATAATTATGAGCAAGTAATGCAAACCAATAAAAAGAAAAATGATGTTTGCGGAGTAAAAATTTTCATGGGTTCATCAACAGGAAACATGCTCGTTGATAATTCTCTAGTTTTAGATAAAGTATTTGCAGGAAGCGAATTACTGATCGCAACACATTGCGAAGAAGAAAGAATGATCAGGGAAAATTTCGAAAAGAGAAAAAAAGAGAAAGGAAATTTAACTGCGGCCGATCATCCTATCATCCGCAATGAAGAAGAATGTTTTGAATCTTCTTTTAAGGCCATTCAATTTGCTAAAAAATACAATAGTCGTTTACACATTCTGCATATCAGTACTGAAAAAGAACTTCAACTCTTTGGCAATATGATCCCCCTGAAAGACAAACGCATCACTGCCGAAGTATGTGTGCATCATTTACATTTTACCGCCGATGATTATGAAAGGCTGGGTAATCAGATCAAATGTAATCCTGCTATCAAATCAGCAAATAATAAAGATGCTTTATGGAAAGCGTTACTCGATAACAGACTGGATGTAATAGCAACCGATCATGCTCCACATACATGGGAAGAAAAAAATGAACCCTATGAAAAAGCGCATGCAGGATTACCCTTGGTGCAACATTCTTTATCATTAATGCTTCACTATGTAAAAGAAGGAAGAATAAGTTTAGAAAAAGTGGTGGAGAAAATGAGTCATGCTGTTGCGGATTGTTTTCAGATAAAAGATCGCGGCTATATTCATGAAGGATATTTTGCCGATCTTGTTCTGATAGATATGAACGAATCGCAAACTGTTACCAAACAAAATATTTTATATAAATGCGGATGGAGCCCTTTAGAAGGCTTCAGATTCCCGGCCACCATAAAAAATACTTTTGTAAACGGCCATATGGTTTATGGAAATGCTATGTTTGATGAATCTCAGTTCGGACATCGTTTACAATTTACAAGATAGTTACAGGTTAGTTATTCATGTTTCAGTTATATTGCAACTGATGACCTGCAACCGGTAACCGAAACCTACAACTTTTATGCACGTAGATAAAACAACTTTACAGGATCTTTCTATTTTTCATCAGGATGAGGAACAATCTGTTTTTCATCATCTCAACTTTACCCAAACCAATGGTGGAAGGGAACAACTTCGAAATATTTTAGGCAAGCCTTTAGATTCCATCAAATCCATAACAGATGTGCAACAAACCATTGCTCATCTCATGACCGTTTCGGATCGATGGCCCATTATCATTACTAATGGAACAGTGATGGTACTTGAAAAATTTTATGACACACCCGTTGAATCATATCCGCATCATCCTACATCAGCACACAGTCATTTTTATAAGATATTCAATGCGCCTGATTTTTCATTGACAAAATATTCAGTTGAACATTTTATAGCTTTCGTAAAAGGATTAGAGCAAATTGTTTTACTGATCGATCAGCCCAAAAGTCTGCAAATAAAGATCTGGAAAGAAAGGATAGAAATGCTGTTGCACAAATCCTTTATAGAATCTATGTTGCAATTGGAGAAAGGAAAGAAATTGACCCCTGTTGAGGTTTTATCATTCGGTGCCTTTATCCGTCATCATTTTAAACATGAAGCATTTGAACTCATCGATATCTACAGTAAATTAGATGCCTATCTGAGTTTAGCTATTGCATGTAAAAAGTTCCATTATCAATTTCCTATCATTGAAGAAACAGATACCCCATTCTTTGAAGCAGAAGATTTATTTCATGTGCAGCTAAGTACACCGGTTGCCTACACTGTTTGTTTGAATAAAGAACGAAATTTTTTATTCTTAACAGGCGCCAATATGGGCGGCAAAAGCACTTTTATCAAAGCCATGGGTATTGGTGTTTATCTGGCGCATCTTGGTATGGGTGTTCCTGCTGCAAAAATGCATTTGAGTTTATTTGACGGCATCTTAAGCAATATTCAGGTAGTGGATAATATTGTAAAAGGAGAGAGTTTTTTTTACAATGAAGTGAAGCGCATAAAAAGTACCGTTGAAAAAATAAGTGATGGAAAGAAATGGCTGATATTGATCGATGAATTATTTAAAGGAACCAATCAGCAAGATGCTATCAAATGCAGTATCACCGTCATTGAAGGATTGCGTAAAATGAATAATGCCATTTTTGTTTTGTCAACACATTTATACGAAATAGGTGAAGCCTTGAAACAGTATCCTAACATTCAGTTTCGCTACTTTGAAACAAGTATTATAGACGATCAGTTGATGTTTAGTTATCAGCTTAAAGAGGGCATCAGCAATGACCGTTTAGGATATCTGATCTTAAAAAAAGAAGGTGTGGTTGAAATGCTCGACAAATTGTAGTCCCAATTTTAGACAAGTATTTATTTAAAGCTGCCCTTGCAAGTCTCCTTTTTTTATTTTAATCTTACAGCATTCATCCGAATAGCGTTATGAAAAAAAATATTATAGTCATCATTATTATATTGTTACTCATTGCAACAGAGATATTGAAAGTATACTTTATCATGCCCTTTCCCGGCAGTCAGAAAACTGATACAATCAATCTTGCTTATTTCATTCATCAAAGCATTTGGTCGATACGAATTGTTTTAATTGCCATTGTCGGTTATCCATTATTTCAACAGCTTAGAAAAGGGGAAGTTTGGGAGAAGATCGTTTTATATATTTTAATAGCAACCTATGCTGTGATCTTTTATGTTTTCAACTTTAAATTTTTGGCAGATAAAATATTTGAACAACCCAAAGTAAAATCATTCGCAAAAACAGATCACTATTCATTCGGTTCAAATAAATTAATTATTGGTGTTGAGCTGAACGGAGAATCCAAAGCATATCCGATCGAGATCATTGCATATCATCATCAGATAAAAGATACACTGGGCAATCAACCTATCATGGTTACTTATTGTTCCGTATGTAGAACCGGCCGTGTTTTCAGTCCTTTTGTGAATGGAAAATTTGAAACATTCAGATTGGTGGGCATGGATCATTTTAATGCCATGTTTGAAGACGAAAGCACTAAAAGCTGGTGGCAGCAGGCAACAGGGATTGCCATTGCAGGGAAATTGAAAGGAACAGCGTTAAAAGAGATTCCTTCCGAACAAATGGCATTGAATGATTGGACGATCATTCACCCTAATACATTGGTATTAGAACCCGATCATAATTATAAAGAGGAGTACGACAGTTTAAAAGGTTTTGATGAGGGCACTGTAAAAGGCAAATTAGAAAAAAGAGACAGTGCTTCCTGGAAAAACAAATCCTGGGTTGTAGGTGTTGTGCTAAACAACAAAGCAAAAGCTTACGATTGGAATATTTTGCAAGAGAAAAAGTTCATTCAGGATTCAATGGACAAAACCTATTTATTGCTGACAACAGATACTACCGGAAGATCTTTTTTTATGCTGAACAGAAACCTGGATGGCAAGATCTACCAGTTTATTTATGATACTGCAAAAAGACATATGACAGACAATGACACACATTCTCTCTGGAATGCAAACGGCACTTGTTTTGAAGGTTCCTTAAAAGGCAAAGTACTTTTAAGGATACAGGCTTATCAGGAATTCTGGCATTCCTGGAAATATTTTCATCCTGAAACTGAAATATATAAATAAACCTATTCCTCATTCAATTGTCTAATAAATCCTGCCTGATTTCTCCCCTTATTTATTAGATTCTTTATATTACTCGGTTATATTTTCTACGAAGGATGAGCGAAAGATGAACGGAAGATGAACGGAGGATGGACGGAGGATGGGTAAATAAGAAGCGAATGAATGAGCCTTTAGTCCGCCTGGAATTAGGCCAAAATATAGAAAAACCAGGTTAAGCCCCTATTTCTTAAATACCCAAAACGAATCTTACACTTTACAATATTCTTTTGTATTTTCATAATTGCATATATATCGTATGTTCTGTGGCATAAAGCTATAGAGTACAAACTGCGATCTTCTCCCACAATGAATGCTGTGCTGAAAGTACTTAGCCGCAGAAGGCTATGAAGTACAATTGCTCTGTCGCATAAAGCTATAGAGCATAAGTGTGCGACCAGCCTTGACCGGCAGGCAGGCGCAACCAAAGCATCATATTAATTCAATAGTCTGTTAAATAAAATTTATGCTCGTCAAAACCTTTGGCAGTGCGGTTTACGGAGTAGAAGCCATTGCAATTACCATTGAAGTAAATGTAAGCAACGGACAGGGCTATCATATTGTAGGTCTGCCTGATAATGCCGTTAAAGAAAGCCTTCAACGCCTGGAAGCTGCTATTAAAACCAATCAATACGACATGCCGCGTACAAAGATCGTGGTGAATATGGCTCCTGCCGATATTAAAAAAAGCGGTTCCGCATTTGATCTGCCCATTGCTGTAGGTGTTCTGGGAGCGAGTGAACAGCTTGAGGGATTTGAGCGATTGAAAGACTATGTGATCATGGGTGAACTGAGTCTGGATGGAACGGTCCAATCCATTAAAGGGGCATTACCCATTGCCATACAAGCAAGGCGTGATGGTTTTAAAGGATTGATCGTTCCCAAAGTAAATGCCCGTGAAGCTGCGATGGTAAATCAATTAAATGTTTATGCTGTGGAACATTTGAATGATGTGGTTGCATTTTTAAAAGATGAAGACTATTTACAGCCATTGATCATTAATACTCGAGAAGAATTTTTCTCCAATCAATATGAATTTGATTTTGATTTCAGCGATGTGAAGGGACAGGAAAACATTAAGCGTGCATTGGAGATCGCAGCCGCAGGAAGTCATAATGCCATTCTCATCGGCCCTCCGGGTGCGGGTAAAACAATGCTTGCAAAGCGTTTGCCTACGATACTTCCACCCTTAAGTTTGCATGAAGCACTGGAAACAACAAAGATCCATAGTGTTGCAGGGAAATTACCCGAGAATGCATCATTGATCTCTAAACGACCGTTTAGAAGTCCGCATCATACTATTTCTGATGCGGGATTGATCGGTGGGGGCAGTATCCCACAGCCGGGAGAGATTTCTCTGGCGCATAACGGAGTTTTATTCCTGGATGAATTGCCCGAATTTAAAAGAACGGTATTGGAAGTGATGAGGCAACCGATGGAAGAAAGAAAAGTAACAATTTCTCGTGCAAAAGTATCATTGGATTTC
>CAIKTE010000265.1 GCA_903830285.1 uncultured Chitinophagaceae bacterium
AAAAATTACTGTAAAGCTAAATCGCTACTATTGTGATACGCTGTAAAGTAATATTAGTATCATCCTTCCCCTGTGTAAAGTTTTTTCAGTATAAGACACTTTGCATTCTTCCTAGGGAAAAGCGTAGCAGATAGGCAGATAGAGCATACATAAAGCGTACTAAAGCCGTGCCAGGTGCGTTACAAAAGCGTCGAGAGTGCGTCTTGTCTTACACTGAAAAATTGTTGTTTAGCGAAAAATATTCAGAACTGGAAGCAAGTTGAGTGAGTAGCGTCATCACGAGCCATGATCCATGATTTTGGAAAATTGAAACCTGAATTCAATTATTGCGTGCTGATCTCTTTAATAATGGGCGGATAGTTAAATAGCAAACAATTAGTAATTTCAGTTACAAATAATAACTGATGAAAACCTCAATAACTATTGCTGCTCTTTTTATTTTCCATTCTTCTTTTGCACAACCCAATAAAACTGCTTCCACACAGATACTGATTCGTTGCGATGATATCGGCATGAGCCATTCCGTAAACATGGCTGCCAAACAAGTATTGGATGCAGGTTTTCCTGTTTCCATGTCGGTAATGGTTCCCTGTTCCTGGTTTACCGAAGCGGCAGATCTGCTGAAACAATATCCCAATGTTTCGGTGGGCATTCATCTTACCTTAAATGCAGAATGGAAGAATTATCGTTGGGGACCTGTTGCAGGTTCAGGAACTGTTCCTTCCTTAGTGGATCCTTTAGGTAATTTTTTTCCATCCCGAAGTTTATTGTTCGACAATCATCCTAAACTGGAAGAAATTGAAACCGAATTGAGGGCACAGATCAATAGGGCATTAAAAGCAGGACTGAAGATCGATTACCTGGATTATCATATGAGTGCTGCGGTACAAACATTGCAAACAAGAATGATCGTTGAAAAACTAGCCGCTGAATATAAATTAGCCATCTCCCGTTATTATGATGAAGATGGCATTGATATCGGCTATTTTGCTTCGCCTGCCCATAAACTGGATACCTTATTATCTAGAACAAAAACGCTAAAAGAAGGCGGCATTAAATTATTTGTATTTCATGTTGGTATTGATAATCCGGAATTAGCAGCCATGGAAGACCTGAATCCCTTCGGACCAAAAGAAATGAGCAAGCACCGTAATGCTGAATTGAATGCACTTATTTCAAAACAGTTTCAACAGTTTTTACATGCCGATAAAAATCGCTTGGTGAGTTATAAGATGCTTGTTGCAGAAAAAGGATTGAACGCCATGAAACGGCCGGATCTAAAAGATTAAGTGTATTTCATTTCTGAAAATACCGGGTAAATGCTGCTGCCTTTTAAGAAAGGCAGCTTTGCCGAAATGAGGATGCTTACAGCAAAAAGTTTCTTACATGCAAGAGTATTTACAAGTAAAATTGCTTTTCTTTATGCCGTTAATTTAAACCCTTAGACCAACAATTAATTATTAACTGTGAAAATTTCTGCTGCAACTATAAATTCAATGAGGCTTAATTACATTCAGCCAAATAAGAGATCATTCTCTCCAAATTCTTTATTGAAGCAAAAATTATTATTACTGATTGCCTTTTGTTCCATTTTTATATCGGTTAAAGCGCAGGATCTAGACCCGAGATTATATGCCAATTTACCAAAGAAAATGAATGCCGCTGCAATTGGATACGGCTTGATGACAGGTAATGTAGTAACAGACCCATCCTTACCGATACAGGATTTTAATATTACCAGCCATAATATAGGAATTGGTTATGTGCGCACATTTGGGTTATTAAATAAATTAGCCAGGTTGCAGGTAAACTTGCCTTACGTTATCATGGATGGTAATTTAAAGATCAACGGTCAGGATACCAGTGGCAGCAGATCGGGTTTTGGAGATACACGAGTAAGGTTAGGTATAAACCTCTTAGGCTCTCCGGCTCTTGATAAAAAAGAATTTCGCAAATACCAGCAAGAGACAATTTTGGGTTTCAGTATCATTACATCCATACCTACCGGACTTTATTACAGCGATAAGAGAATAAATATTGGCTCGCATCGTTGGGCATTTAAACCCGAATTAGGAATATCGCACCGGTTTAAACATGTTTATGCGGAGGCTTATGCAGGTGTTTGGCTTTATACAAACAATGCTGAATACATGACCAATAAACTATTGGTTCAACAACCCGTTTTCAGTTTTCAGGGACATGCCAGTTATTATTTCAAGAACCAGATGTGGGTAGGAGTTGACGCCAATTGGTTCAACGGAGGAGAAACAATTGTGAATGGTAAGACTTCTGGCGACCTGAATGATAACTGGAGAATGGGAGGAACATGGTCTGTACCTATTACAAGATCTCAGTCCATAAAATTACAACTCAATGCGGGTGCATTTAAAAATACAGGATTAAATTATAATGTTTATTCTTTGACCTATCAATATGTTTTCTTTTAGAGCATGATCAATGCTATTCTAACCGCGATGGCTGTATTATTTTTATTTGAGTTGAAATTAGCTTCTGTTTAATATAAACGCTGCAAACAGTTGTTTACGTTATCTTCGCCGCCTTAATAAAAAATATGATATTACCTTGTTTGGTCATTGCAACTTCCGGTAAAGAAAAGGGTGGAAGAGGGGTGTACACTACCGAAAATATAAAAGCAGGTACTGTAATAGAAATATCGCCGGTATTGGTTTTCAGTATGGCTGAAAGAAAAGCGATCGAAGCTTCTAAACTATTCCATTATATTTTTGAATGGGGTAAGAGCACCAAATTAGGTGCCCTTGGATTGGGTTATGTATCCATGTATAATCATGATTACAATTCCAACTGTGATTATGATATGGATTATGAAAATGAACTGATCAGCATCACCGTTGTGAAAGACGTAAAAAAAGGGGATGAATTGTTTATTAACTATAATGCATCACCCGATAGCCAGAAACCTGTTTGGTTTGATGCGAAGTAAACCCCCATCCCCTAAAGGGGAGTAAGCAAAAACAATTTAGATCATCTCGAATATAAGATATTCCCCTTTAGGGGTTAGGGGTTTCTACCAATACTGATACCCCATTAATTTAGCCAATTCAACTTTAGCCAGACATAATTGATATTCATATTGCAATGTGGTCAATAATGCACGCTGCACATTGGTGCTGGCATTGGTCAATTCCAGGTTAGTTCCTACTCCGTTCTTATACCTTGTATCCGCTAAACGAAGTGCATAAACGGTTTGTTCAGTTTGCCCCTTTGTATTATTGATACGTTCGTAATTGCTTTTAATATCTGTTATAGCCTGTTCAATATCTTTTTTATAGTTACTGCTTAAAGATTCAACAGCTAATTCATTTTGACGAATGATGTTTTGTTGCAGCTTTACCTGTTGTTTTGTTTTTCCGCCATTATAAATAGGAACTGTAAAAGAAACACCTGCTGCGTAATTGAATTTCATTTCAGATACGTCGGGTACATAACCGTTTTTTACTCCCGCACCGGCATTTAATCCTATAAAAGGTTTATCGCCTAGTTTAGCGATCTCCAGTTCACTTTGCGATTGTTTTACCCTGTCCTTCGCCAGTAAAAAATCTATATTGGAAGTTTGTGCTACACTGAGTGCTGCATCAACATCAGTAAGATTGATGTCGAAATCAAAGACCTGGCCGTTATTTTTTTTGATGCCCGTTGTGTATTCCAATAAGTTCAATTGCTTGTCTAAGCTGTTCATCAGATCAACCTTTCTGTTTTGATCCTGATCGCGGTTTGCCTGAATATTCAGCAGATCGATCTTTAAAGCATCTCCATTATTCAATTTTGTTTGAACCACGTTTAAATTAGCTGTCAGGAAATTGATCAGACTATCCTGAATACTGATCGCTTTTTTCAGGAACACGATATTGTAATATATAACGGCAACCTGATAGGCCAGTTGCGCTTTTACATTCTCTGCATTGTGCTTGGCATATTGCAGATCGTCTTTCGATCTGGTAACAGTTGCTTTTACCCTGCCGAAATCGAACAAAGCATATGATGCCATTACATTACCATTCAAATTATGCACGGGCGCAAACTGAAAATCCGTACCCCCTAATGGAATGATGATCTTTGGCTGAACATATTCGTAGGTTGCATTACCATTAACAACAGGAAGATTATTGAGTTGTGTTAGATCAACTTTATCCTGCGCTGTAATAATGGCATTTTCCACTTCTTTCACTTTCGGGAAATAGGAGAAGGATTGTGTGATCAGACTTTTTAATTCTGTGTTCGCTTTAACCTGTGCCATTGCTGTGTTTACAGCTAACAATAAGGTTAAGAAGATCAGATTTTTTTTCATCGTGCTTTATTTTAATTTCTTTAATGTTTTTCTCTCCCCTTTAGGGGTTGTGGGTCAATGCGATTCAGCTGCTGCTTTCATACTTGCTGCAATTTCTGCTGCCGATTTTTTCTTCACCCTTAAAAACGCCACCAATGGAATAGCGATAATGAAGAAAAGCCCGATCAAGCGGAATGTATCTAAGTATGATAAATAGTATGCTTGCCTGTCAACAATATTATTTACGGTTGCCAATGCTTTGGTACCTGCACCTGCCACATCACCACCTTTGCTGATGATCCCCTGCGAAATAATATTCAATCTTTCAGTTAATAAAGGAGAACCGTTTGGAATAGAACTTACCAGATCTGTTCTGTGTTGCGCATATCGACTAGCGATATAATTATTGGCCAATGCAATTCCAAAAGCTCCTCCTAACTGACGTATCATATTATTCAATGAGATACCCGATGCATAATCTTTTGGGGCCAGGCCTGCAACTGCCTGATTGATCAAAGGCAACTGCACCATACTGATACCTACTGCTCTTAAGGCCAATGGAAAAAAGAAATCCCATTTTCCGACATCGGGACTCATGATCGAACTCGTATAACAATAGGCAGCAAATAATAAAAATCCTGTTACTACAAACGGAATAGGAGATATGCCCTTGCTCATCGTTTTGCCGATGATGGGCATCATGACGACCGTTATTAAAGTAGGTGCCAATAATGTCAAGCCTGTTTCATAAGCGGTAAATCCCAACACTCTTTGTGCTAAAACAGGAAATACAAATACGCTGGTAAATAATCCCAAGCCAACAATAAAAGTGAATATGGTGGTGAATGCCAGATTTCGATTACCTAATACTTTTAAATTAACAGCAGGGTGATCGATGCTTAATTCATAGGTGATAAAACCGATCAATCCCACTAATGCAAATACGGAAGTTATCCTGATGATTTCGCTGTTGAACCAGTCTTCGGATTCACCTCTTTCCAAAACATATTGTAGACAACCAATTCCAACTGCCAATAATAAAATACCCGTATAATCGATCTTGATCTGTTTTTTCTTTTTGCCCTCACCTTCTTTTTTCTCAATGAATGTGTAAGAAAGAAAAGTGGCAATGATCCCTATAGGAATATTGATCATGAATATCAAAGGCCATGATGCATGGTCGATGATGAACCCGCCTAAAGTAGGTCCCAGTGTGGGGCCTAAAACGATTCCCATTCCAAATAAGCCTGATGCAATGGGCCTGTCCTTCGGTTCAAATGCATCAAATAAAATAGCTTGTGAAGTTGATAATAATGCACCGCCCCCAACTCCCTGCACAAAGCGCCAGAGAATGATCTCGACCAGACTTGTTGACTGCGCACACATATAAGATGCAGCCGTGAAGATGATCATGGAAACGATATAATAATTTCTTCTTCCGAAATATTCAGCCAGGAAACCTGTTAAAGGAATGATGATCACATTTGCAATGGCATATGAAGTGATCACCCAACTGATATCTTCGATATTCACACCTAAGCTACCGCTCATGTCGCTCAATGCCACATTCACGATCGATGTATCGATCAGTTCCATTACTGCTGCAGTAACGGTGGTGATTACAATAATTGCCCTAGCAAAACCTCTGGGTGTAGCCATCCGATTTATGATTTACGATTCCCGATTTACGATTGGTTATTTTGTTTCAATGCTTACAAATACGCTTAATCCGGCACGTAATTGTGTTTTGTATTTTTCAACATTATTGATGTTGATCTTTACCGGAACACGTTGCGTAACTTTTACAAAGTTGCCGCTGGCATTATCAGGAGGTAGCAATGAGAACCTGGCACCTGTTGCATCACTTAAACTCTGAATGGTTCCTGTTAGTTTAAGATCGGGCAATGCATCTATTTCAATATTCACTTCTTTGCCGGGAATTAATTTGCTTAACTGATTTTCTTTAAAGTTGGCCACGATCCAGTAAGTACTGTCGTTCACAATAGAAAATAAGGGAGTACCTGCCTGAATGAATTGTCCTTCAGAAACATTTTTCTTACCGATCTTCCCTGATTGAGGTGCATAGATCTTTGTATAACTGATCTTGAGTTTTGTTTGGTCGATCTTTGCCTGTTTAACAGCCAAAGCAGCTTCTGTTTTTTGAACAGATGCATTTAAAACAGCGATACGGCTTTCGGCAGAGTTCAGATCATTCTTACTATTATCTAATTGTTTTTGTGCAGTTTCCAATGCGAATTGTGAATCATCCAATTGTTTTTTTGTGATGGCTTCAGCAGCATATAGATTTTTATCTCTCTGTACATCTTCTTTCGATTTTTGCAACTTCACATTGTTGATGTCAATAGTACCTCTGTTCACGCTTAAAGAAACAATGGCATTATTCAACAATGCTTTGGCATTGATGATATCAACCTCAGATTGTCTATAATCGGCTTCCATTTCTTCCAACTGACTTTGCAATTCTGCATCATCCAGTTCAACAACCAACTGGCCTGTTTTTACAGAGTCGTAATCTTTTATGACGATTGATTTAACATAGCCTGAAACTCTCGGTAATACAGGGGTGATCTGTGTTTCGATCTGTGCATTATCGGTTGTTTCATGCGTCATTACATAACTTATTTTTCTGTAACCGAAAAAGGCAGCTACTAAAAAAATAACGCCGATCACGATAAAACGTACGGGTGATTTTCTTTCTTGTTGGGTTGCTTGATTTGTCATAAAATGTTATTGTATTAATGTTGCAGAAGAAGCGAATGAACGATTTGTTTTAAATGAGTGATGATCCTTTTCTTAAAAGTTTCATCAGTATATGGATTGAAATTCTTTTCCTTGTTGATCAAGAGATTGCACATTCCTTTAGAGAGCATAACCTGGTTGATGGTTCCCAGAATAGTAGCAAATGTTAATTCCGGATCTACTTTTTTAAATGCTTTTTTCTTAATGCCTTGCTCAATAATACTTTTAATGATCAGAGTATTCTTGCTAAAGATGTTGATGATACTATTATGCACTTCTTCCCTTTGTTTCAGCATTAACTCCTGATGAATGATCCGGTGATATTGGTGTTGAGATAGTATCCTGTTTACGTATGCTTCCACTACTGCATCCATCTTTTCGATATCTGATCTGCTTTTATCATTGGCGATCTCTTCAAGCTTCTCTCGCATATAAGATGCTTTTTGCACCAGCATGGCTTCAAATAATTTGTCTTTGGAACCAAAATAGTAATTCACCATGGCAATGTTCACTTCGGCCTTGGCAGCCAGATCGCGGATGGATGTTCCTTCAAAACCCCTTTCAGCAAAGAGTCCTATGGCGGTGTTGATGATATGTTCTTTTTTATCGGTACTCATGATCTTTTATTTCGAAAGGGCAAAACTAAACAAATGTTTGAATTAAACAAACGTTTGATTAATTAATTTGACAATTAATTTACAATCGGTGCCGTCCTCTCAAGATTGAAACACCAGAAGTATGTATGAGCAGAAAGTCTACTGTTTTTTGTAAGTTTGGCATACCGAAACTTTCGATATGAAAAAACAGCTTGCGTTCATTTGTTTTTTGTTTATTGTCATCAATATAGCTGCACAAAAAACTGTTACCATTCCGGCATTTACTGCTTATGCAATTCCTTCAGAAAAAGAAGAAGATGCCCTGTTCAGCAAAAAAGATCATTCATTACAATGGAAAGATGCCAAGCAGAAAATAGAATTTCATTTTTATGTCCCGAATCCCGGAGATATTGATCTAAGCCTTATTGCAAAAAGCGCAGAGAATCTTAATTCGGTTTTATTGCAGTCCGGCGAAAATAAATTTACAGTTGCAATTCCTCCGGCCAATACGTATAAGATCTGTAAAGCCGGCACGCTTCATATTGTTCAATCAGGATTCTATACCGTTTCGCTTACTGTTCCAAATATGAAAAGGAAGTTTGCGATCAATATTCAAGCCCTGCAATTAAATGGTATTGATTCAACCCAGGTCCATTTTAATAAAAAGCCTCGGCGAAATGCAGCTTCTGTTCATTTGAAATATCCCGTTAACGATAGCAATAAAGTAACGCAATTCTATAATGAGTTAACAGTGCCAAAAGGATTTGATCATCTGCATAGTTATTATATGGTTTGTGGTTTTTCAAGAGGCTATCTGGGCATTCAGGTAAATAGTGAGAAAGAAAGGAGAGTTATTTTTTCAGTTTGGGATGCGGGCAATGAATCTGCTGACAGAAAAAAAGTAGCTGACAGTAACAAGGTTCAATTAATAGCCAAAGGTGATGGCGTAATTGTCGAAGGTTTTGGTAATGAAGGTACTGGCGGACATAGTCATTGGGTTTATCCCTGGAAGGGCGATAGTACTTATAAGTTTTTAGTAACAACTATACTCGATACAGTTGCAGGAACGACGATCTATACCGGATACATTTATTTGCCAACATTGAAAAAATGGAAACTGATCGCAAGTTTCAAAGCCCCGAAAGATGGCAAATATTTAAAAGGCCTGTATTCTTTCAATGAAAACTTTTCAGGAGTGAACGGGCAGTTGGAACGTAAAGCTTATTTTGGAAATCAATGGGCACAATTGAATAATGGGAAATGGATAGAGTTAACTGATGCTCAATTTTCAGGTGATGCAACTGCTAAAGCTTTTGACAGGATCGATTTTGGAGGAGGCGTCGAAAATAACAGATTCTATTTATCGAACGGTGGGTTTAAAGAGGGTAAAGCATATTTAGGAGATATGTTTACAAGAACGGCCAATAAACAACGTCCTGTGTTTGACTGGACCAAAAATGCAGATAGTGCAATTCAATTTAAAAATGATCTAGCATTGATTCGAAAAGCGATCATTGCCAAAAAAATCGATACAACAGGGTCAATTGGAGGGGTCTATTATCAGATATTAAAAGAAGGTACTGGTGATCTGGTTAAAGTAACTGATACCGTAACTGTTTTTTACAAGGGAACTTTATTAAGTGATGGATCGGTATTTGATCAAACAAAAGAAAAGCCGGCTGTTTTTCCTTTGAAACGCTTAATTAAAGGCTGGCAGATAGGTTTGCCTCTTTGTAAAGTGGGAGGAAAAATAAGATTGATCATTCCATCCGGGTTAGCTTATTCTATGCGAACCATGAATACGTCAATTCCTTTAAACAGTATCATGGTTTTTGATATTGAAGTAATAGACCTGAAGAGATGATTTTTCTGATAAATATCATTGGTTTACTTCGTAACTTGTTGGTGCTTTGATTAAAATTACTTGCCATGAAATCTGCCCGTCAACTTTGTATCGCTATTCTGATTGTTACAGCCATTGCTGCATTGAGTATCGGCTATATGCTGATCAGTGATAACAGCGGGCATTCCTTGCAATTAAGTTTCGACGACCTGAAAGGTTCTCCTTTTGCTGATTATAGTTTACCTGGTTGGATCATACTTATAACAATCGGAGTCTTTAGTACTGTGGCAGCTTTTGTTTCATACCAGCACAATAAGATCTACCCTTATCTTATCATGGCAGAAGGGGCGATCATGCTTTTATTTGTTGTGGGAGAGATCTATATCATTCAGCAATTTCAACTTTTGCAACTGATGTTCGGTTTGATAGCTGTTGCCTTATTATTGCTCGGAAATTTGATCAGGAAGAATCTTAAAATAGTAGCCGATCATTCAGATCCCAATATTGCTTCTGCTAAACATCCTCAGAAAAAAAGCCACTACCATAAGCACAGAAAAAGAGGACATTAGTCCTGTTGGTCCATTTGCCTATCATATTTCTTATCCCCCGAAATAGGGATTGCCGCAATCTTTAATTGGCGGGTACTTTGCATCGTTAGAGTGATCATCTGTAACATCATTGCCATTGACTATTTAAAAAAATATTTGGCAGCGAAATCCGGATAAGATCATTTAACGTAAATGAAAGGCAAATGATACTTCCATGTATCAGATCAATCAACAATTAAATATTAAAAACATGTTGGGTAAAATAAAACTTTCGGGAGTTCTTATTGCAGCCATTTTCTTGCTTACGGCTTTCACTACAAAGATGTTTGGAAAAACTTACCATACCGACAAAGATTTTACATGTTGCAAAGGCGATCAGCTATATGCACATCATTATTATGCAGTAAAAGTATTTTGGGTTGAAACGAGTTTTGGATATACAACAGAAACTGTTGGTAAGCCTTCTATTGGGGGCTGTAATATTCAATGTTCAGAATAAACTGTTTTTATTTTTTCTGATAAACTCTTACGTAATCGATCTCCATTTTTTGCGGTAAAGCGGTATCGTTAATTCCTTTCAATCCTCCCCAAAATCCGCCCATAGCAATATTTAAAAGTAAATGAAATGGTTTATCGAAAGGCCATGCATCATTGCCTGTATGTTCATTATGAACAGTAAAATATTTTTTCTGATCAATAAACATACAAATTGAATCTACCCCCCATTCCATTGAGTACACATGAAACTTTTCACTGCAATCTGATACCGTTGTGATAGCTGTTTTTTGAGTGCCGATAGAGTGGAAATACTTTTTGCAATGTGTTGACGCATGGATCACTCCCTGATCATATCCTACATGTTCCATGATATCTATCTCTCCATCATCGGGCCATTTCATTTCTTTGGTACTGGCCAGCATCCAGATGGCGGGCCATGTGCCCAAACCTTTGGGTAACTTAGCTTTTACATCAATTCGGCCATAGGTCCAATCGCCTTTTCCTTTAGTGACCAATCTTGCCGAACTATAATCATTATCACCTATCTTTTCTTTATACGCTTCGATGATCAGACTCCCATTTTCCACTCTTGCATTTTTCAATTGATGATCTGTATAATACTGTCGCTCTTCATTGCCCCAGCCATTTCCTCCGATATCATAGCTCCATTTGCCGGAATCAGGTAATCCTTTGTAATTAAACTCGTCATTCCAGACCAATTTATATCCTCTGTATTGTGCAGTTAGATCCAAACTGACGAATACGAACAGCAACAATAGGATAGATTTAGCCAATTTCATATTTGATGATTAAGGATGAAAGTTACTCATTCCACGGATGTCTTTTGGGGGTCCACAATAAAAAATTTGCGTAAGAATATTGTTGCCGTTATTTTTGCAACTCATTTATGATACAAACCACACATATCCATCATCATCATTTACCCATCGGGTAGGCTGTTGGTGTTTTGTGTTGATACTATAAAACATTGAAGGGCTTACTGCAAAGTGAGCCCTTTTTGATGCCCCTAACCCCAGAAAGGGAATGGGAAGGGTTAATTAGAATAAATATTTTAAAAAATAAAATGAATACATATGAGTATTGATAAATCTTCTAACTCCCCTTTAGGGGATGGGGGTAAATTAAAATTAGCAATTCAAAAAAGTGGAAGACTGCATGATGATTCGATCAGGTTATTGAAAGAATGCGGGATTGATATTTCCAATGGCGTCAATAAACTGAAAGCAGATGCGAGTAATTTTCCGCTCGAAGTTTTCTTTTTGCGAGATGATGATATTCCGCAGTATGTGGAAGATGGCGTAGCAGATATCGGCTTTGTTGGAGAAAATGTAGTGTTCGAAAAAAATAAGAAAGTTGAAATTGTAGAGAAATTAGGCTTTGGGAAATGCAGGTTATCCATCGCTATCAGAAAAGGCGAAACTTATACGGATGCATCTTTCCTCGAAGGGAAAAAGATCGCTACCAGTTATCCTGTGATATTGGAAAAGTATTTGAAAGACAATAAAGTGAATGCAGAGATCCATGAGATCAGTGGTAGTGTTGAAATTGCGCCCGGTATCGGTCTGGCCGATGCGATATGCGATCTGGTGAGCAGCGGTTCTACCTTATTCATGAACGGATTGAAAGAGACTGAAATAATATTGAAGTCACAGGCTGTATTGATCAAAGACAAAAATTTGGACCCTGAAAAGCAAAAGATCCTTGATAAGATCATTTTCAGGATTGAATCAGTTAAAAAGGCGAAGAACAATAAATATATCTTATTGAATGCGCCCAATAATAATCTGAAGGAGATCATCAGTTTGTTGCCGGGCATGAAAAGCCCTACCGTATTGCCTTTGGCTGAAGAAGGGTGGAGTAGTGTACACAGTGTTTTAAGTGAAGAGCAATTTTGGGACATCATTGAACAATTAAAGGCTGCAGGTGCCCAGGGAATATTGGTAGTTCCGATCGAGAAAATGATCATTTAATTCGAAAATCATGCAAACATTTTTTTATCCAAATAAAAAGGACTGGGGCCAATTGCTTCAAAGGCCCTCATTTGACAACAATTCTTTACAGGAAAAAGTAAGATCTGTTTTGAATGAAGTGAAATTGAATGGTGATGCTGCTATTAAAAAATTCACACAGCAATTTGATGCTGTTGAATTAAATGATTGTATTGTTGATGAAATTGAAATTAATGAAGCATGTTCTCTATTAGCACCTGATTTAAAACAAGCGATACAACAAGCTGCAAATAATATTACTGCCTTTCATCAAAAACAAACCGCAGACATTACTGTAATTGAAACAATGCCCGGTGTGAAATGCTGGCGCAAGGCAGTAGGTATCGAAAAAGTAGGCTTATATATTCCGGGTGGTTCAGCGCCTTTATTTTCAACCATTCTAATGCTGGGCATTCCTGCCAAGATCGCAGGTTGCAAAGAGATCATTTTATGCTCACCGCCCAATAAAGAAGGCAAATTGCATCCTGCCATATTATTTGCTGCTCAATTGGTTGGTGTGACAAGAATTTTCAAGATCGGGGGCGTACAAGCCATTGCTGCCATGGCTTATGGTACAGCAACTGTGCCGCAGGTATATAAGGTCTTTGGTCCGGGTAACCAATATGTGACCTGCGCCAAACAAATGATCCAGCAGCATGGCATTGCGATCGATATGCCTGCAGGTCCGAGTGAAGTTTGTGTATTGGCGGATGAATCCGCAAATGCGAGTTTTATAGCAGCTGATCTTTTATCGCAGGCAGAACATGGGGCTGACAGTCAGGTCTTATTAGTGAGCATTTCAGAAAAATTAGTTGAATGCGTTCAGGAAGAATTAAATAAACAATTACAATTTTTATCAAGAAAAAACATTGCCGAAAAAACTTTGGAAAACAGCAAAGCAATTGTTGTAAAAAATATGGATGAAGCAATAGATCTGGTGAATGAATATGCAGCTGAACATTTGATCATTTCTTGTAAAGAGGATGAATCGATTGCGGAAAGGATCATCAATGCCGGTTCTATATTTCTTGGAAATTATTCTCCTGAAAGTGTAGGTGATTATGCCAGCGGAACCAATCATACTTTACCAACCAACGGTTTCGCAAAAGCTTACAGTGGGGTAAGTGTGGATAGTTTTGTAAAAAAGATAACCTACCAAAAGCTTACACAGAAAGGATTGCAGAATATTGGCAAAATTGTTGAATTAATGGCGGAAGCAGAAGGATTGGATGCACATAAGAATGCAGTGAGTATTAGAATGAGGAGTTAATTAGAATGCATCCCCTCCTTGGAGGGGTGTCCGCTAAAGCGGACGGGGTGGGTATAATTATTTGAAATGAAAAGAAAGATCATTCCATATAATCCGAATTTAAAAGTGCTAGCAAAAGCACTACGCAAGCAAATGACTTTCTCCGAAGTAAAACTTTGGATGCATTTGAATAAGTCTCAAATGATGGGTTATGATTTTGACCGACAAAGACCCATGCTTAATTATATTGTTGATTTTTATTGTAAAGATCTGCAATTGGTGATAGAAGTAGATGGAATTACGCATCACGATGAAAAGGTTATTGCCAAAGATGAAGTTCGAGATGATGAATTGGCAGAATATGGTGTTATAGTAATTAGGTTGAATGCTTTAAATGTTGTTAATAATATAGATCAGTCATTACAGATAATAGAAAATTGGATCCTGGATTATGAAAGAATAAATAGGGTGGAAGAAAATATTCTGATTAAAAGAAGGAATTTACCCACCCCGCCTTCGGCACCCCTCCAGGGAGGGGATGAAGAACGCTTTTAAAAAATCATCAAACAAAGAACATGTTCGACTTAAATAAACTCTTAAGAGAAAACATCAAAAACCTCTCTCCTTATTCATCTGCTCGTGATGAATTCAGCGGTGAGGCAAAAGTGTTTTTAGATGCGAATGAAAACAGTTTGGGATCACCCTTGACTAAATGGTATAACCGATATCCTGACCCATATCAGCATGCTGTAAAAGATGCCATCAGTAAAATAAAAGGCATTACTGCAGAACATATTTTTTTAGGTAATGGAAGCGATGAATGTATCGATCTGTTGTATCGCTGTTTCTGTGAACCGAAGAAAGATAATGTGATCATTTGTCCGCCTACTTATGGCATGTACGAAGTAAGTGCCAATATCAATGATGTTGAAATTAGAAAAGCAGCTTTACTGGATAATTTTCAACTGGATCTGATCCATCTGGAGAATCTGGTGGATGCCAATACCAAATTGATCTGGATCTGTTCTCCCAATAATCCAACGGGTAATTCGATAAACAGAGAAGATATCTTAACAGTGCTTAATAATTTTAACGGCATTGTCGTGATCGATGAAGCCTATATCAATTTTGCCAAGCAAAAAACATTCATACAGGAATTGACGGAATATCCGAATCTGGTGATTATGCAAACCTTCAGCAAAGCATGGGGTTTGGCAGCATTGCGTCTGGGAATGGGATTTGCTTCATCAGAGATTATTTCGGTGATGAATAAGGTGAAACCACCTTATAATATCAATCAAGCCACACAGGAATTTGCTTTAAAAGCATTGGAAGAAGTAGGACAGGTAAATGATATGATCAAAGAACTGGTCGATATGCGTGAAGCTTTAGCAGAAGTGTTTGAACAGATACCCATCGTTGAAAAAGTATTTCCCTCCGATGCCAATTTTATCCTCGTGAAAATAAAAGATGCCAGAAAAATATATGAATATCTGTTGACAAAAGGGATCGTAGTTCGTGACAGATCTACAGTAAAATTGTGCGATGATTGTTTGCGTATCACGATCGGTACAGAACAAGAAAATACTTTGCTGGTGGATGCTTTGGCAGAATATATCCCCATCTAAACAATAATATCAATCACTTGATAGAATAATTATCTTTAGACCAATCAAATAAACCTAACCATGAAAAATTTTTTATTGTACGTTTTCTGCCTGAACATTTCTCTGGCTGCCTGTGCATCCGGGAATGATGGTGTTAAGAAAGCAGTAGATGATAATGCAGGATTAAAATTACCTGCAGGATTTACTGCTATTAAAATGTCTGAAAACATCGGTAGATCCAGGCATATTGCTGTAACAGCACAAGGCGATGTGTATGTAAAATCAAGCAAGTTGTATAATGGCAAAGGGATTTTATTCATGAAAGACCTGAACGGTGATGGAATTATTGATACTGTAATGGGCTTTGGAAAATATACAGGTACGGGAATCGCAATTAAGAACGGTTATTTATATGCTTCATCCGATGAAGAAGTTTTTCGCTATAAACTGAATGCTAAAAACGAAGTGATCAATCCTGATCAGCCTGAAAAGATCATTACCGGATTAATTAATCGTCATCAGCACGAATCAAAGTCCGTCGCATTGGATAATGAAGGGAACATTTATGTGAATGTGGGTGCTTATGCAAATGCCTGTCAGGAAAAAGACAGAACATTACATAGCAAAGGCCGTATGCCTTGTCCTATTTTAGATTCAGCCGGAGGCATCTGGCAGTTCAAAGCAGATAAATTAAATCAAACTTATGGAGACGGCATTCGCTATGCAACAGGATTAAGGAATGTGGTTGGACTGGATTGGAATACTCAAACCAATTCTTTATTTGTGATGCAGCATGGCCGCGATCAGTTACATGATAACTGGCCTGAATTATTTGATACAAAACAAAGTGCCGAATTGCCTGCTGAAACCATGTATGAATTGCATAAAGGAAGCAATGCAGGTTGGCCGTATGTTTATTATGATCCAATTCAGCATAAAAAAATACTGGCGCCGGAATATGGTGGTGATGGAAAAAAAGGTATTGATGATATTAAAAGTGAACCAAGTGTAATTATGGGCGGGAAAGGAGGTGACCCAACAACTTTAATTAATGACATGAGTATTGCAAGAAAACCGGTCGAAAAAAATATTCAAGATCCAACAGTTGCATTTCCTGCGCACATGGCACCCAATGCATTATTATTTTATACCGGCAATCAGTTCCCTGAAAAATATAAGAACGGTGCATTCATTGCATTTCACGGAAGCTGGAACCGTGCTCCAGAACCGCAGAAAGGTTATTTGGTGGCATTTGTTCCATTTAAAAACGGAAAGCCCAGCGGCGATTGGGAAATATTCGCAGATGATTTTGCAGGAGGAGATGAATTTATGTCGCCCAATAAAGCAAAGCATCGCCCAACCGGTTTAGCTCAGGGCCCGGATGGTTCTTTGTATGTAACCGATGATGTAAAAGGCGCAGTGTATAAAATAAGTTATAATAAATAATGTATAAGGCTGATGTTTTCATGGCATCGGCTCTGGTACTAAAGAAACTCTATTAAGCAAAAAAATATTTCATGAAGAAAACTGTTTTGGTTGTATTCTTTATCACAACGACTGTGTTATTGAAAGCGCAGTCATTGAAAACATCAATGGATCGCGGACAAAAAGTATATGAGAAAGTTTGTTTAAGCTGTCATATGGCAGACGGAGGAGGTGTGCCTCATCTCAATCCGCCATTAAGTCAAACCTCTTATGTATTGGGCGATAAATCAAAAATAATATACATTGTTTTACATGGCATGACAGATCGTATTCCCATTGAGGATGAATATTATTCAAATAATATGGCAGCCCATACCGATCTGAATGATCAACAAATTGCAGATGTATTGACTTATGTAAGAAATAATTTCGGCAATAAAGCAAGTGCTGTAACTGTTGCTGATGTAAAAGCAGTAAGGACTAAGAAAAAATAAAATGAAAAGAATCTTATTCATTGACCGAGATGGTACTTTGATCAACGAAGCACCCCCCACTTATCAGATCGATAGTTTTGATAAGTTGGAATTCTATCCAAATATGTTTCAATACATGATACGTATTGCCAAAGAACTGGATTATGAGTTGGTGATGGTCACCAATCAGGATGGATTGGGCACAGTTTCATTTCCGGAAGAAACTTTCTGGACTGTTCACAATTTTGTGATGAAAAGTCTGGAGAATGAAGGCATACATTTTTCAAATGTGCTCATTGATAAAAGTTTGCCTGCAGATAATGCGCCAACACGCAAACCTGCAGTTGGAATGCTGACTGAATACTTTGATACAGCAAAATATGATCTCGCCAATTCATTTGTAATTGGTGATAGAATTACAGATGTACAACTTGCAAAGAATTTGGGCAGTAGAGCTATATGGATGAATAGCGATCCAGATTTGTGCGGGGCTGAAATTAAAGATTCAATCGCAGCTTTACAGTCAGTGATTGCTTTGGAATCCATTTCTTGGGAAGAGATATATACTTTTTTAAAACTCGGTTTGCGTCAGGTAATTCATGAACGCAATACCAATGAAACAAAAATAAGGGTTGAACTGAATATTGATGGTAGTGGGAAAGCCAATATCCATACAGGGTTGGGCTTCTTTGATCATATGCTGGATCAAATTGCTCGTCACGGAAAAATGGATCTGACTATTGAAACAAAAGGGGATCTGCATATTGACGAACACCACACGATCGAAGACACGGGTATTGCATTAGGTGAAGCATTTGCCAAAGCATTGGCTGATAAGCGTGGTATGGAACGTTATGGTTTTGCTTTACCGATGGATGAAGCAGAGGCAAAGGTTTTGATCGATTTTGGCGGAAGGAACTGGTTTGTCTGGAATGCAGAATTCAAACGCGAAAAGATAGGTGAGATGCCGACTGAAATGTTCTTTCATTTCTTCAAATCTTTCAGTGACGCAGCCAAATGTAATCTGAATATTGAATGCAAAGGAGATAACGAACACCATAAGATCGAAGCCATTTTTAAAGCATTTGCAAAAGCGATCCGCATGGCAGTGAAGCGTGACCCGTTGAGTAATTATTTACCGAGCACAAAGGGTGTATTGTAGATTCTTAATGAACTAATTTTAACCTCGATAATTGAATTTATCGAGGTTTTTTATGAATGTAAGCCGAATGAAGTTTTGCAATACTAGTGTGCCCCAAACGGTTTCCTTTGGAAGGAGGCAACCAATGCTTAATTCTTCTACAACTGCGGGCTGCGAAAAATTAATTCGTAATTTGCTATTCTTATTTTAATTGTTGTTGTATGAAATATTTATTACTTGCTGTTTCGTTTGGCTTCTCTTTTTGTGTTATTGCTCAATCAAAAAATAGTATCGCTGCAAAGTCTTTATTGCAAAGGATTGCGCCGGATTATGCAAATAGAATAACGTTTGAAGATTTGCCTGCTCAAACAAAAGATGTATATGAGTTGGAATCAAAAAACGACCAATTAATAATTCGCGGTAACAACGCAAATTCAATGTGTGTTGGGTTAAATTATTTTCTCAAAAATTATTGTAACGTTTCCGTTTCATGGTATAAAGATGATCTGTTGCAATTGCCTAAAGAATTAGTTACGGTCACAAAGCATAGGCAGGAAGCAAGAGTAAATAAAAGATTTTTTTTAAATTATTGCAGCTTTGGTTATACCATGCCATGGTGGACATGGAAAGATTGGCAATGGTTTATTGATTGGATGGCATTGAACGGAATTAATATGCCGTTGGCAATTACAGGGCAAGAAGCCGTATGGGCAAAAGTTTGGAAAAAATTTGGATTAACTGACGAACAGATCAGAAATTATTTTACAGGCCCTGCATATTTGCCCTGGCATCGCATGGCAAACATAGATCATTGGGATGGGCCATTGCCGCAATCTTGGTTAGATAACCAGTTGGCATTGCAGAAAAAGATCGTTACAAGAGAAAGAGAATTAAATATGATTCCCGTACTGCCTGCATTTGCGGGGCATGTGCCTGAAATTTTACAATCGAAATACCCAAAAGCAAAGATTACTTCCTTGGGTGAGTGGGGCGATTTTGATAAAAAATATCAGAGTTATTTTTTAGATCCTTTTGATTCTTTATTCAATCCTATTCAAAAGGAATTTTTGCAGGAACAAACAAAATTATTTGGAACCGATCATGTGTACGGCACTGATCCATTTAATGAAGTGACCCCACCCAGTTGGGAGCCTGCATATCTGGTGAGTGCTGCAAAAACGATTTATCATTCAATGACTTTAGTTGATACAAAATCAGAATGGTTGCAAATGAGTTGGATCTTTTATTTTATGCGGTATAAATGGACGGATGAAAGAATTAAAAGTTTTATTACAGCTGTTCCTCAAGACAAAATGGTCTTGTTAGATTATTTCTGCGAGAATACTGAAGTTTGGAAGTTTACGAATTCGTTTTATGGACAGCCTTTTATTTGGTGTTATCTGGGCAATTTTGGAGGTAATACGATGATGGCGGGAAATTTAAAAGAAGTGGAAATACGCCTGGAGAATACATTACAGCATGCAGGTACAAATATGCAAGGTGTTGGCTCAACTCTGGAAGGCTTTGGTGTTAACCCGATAATGTTTGAATATGTGTTTGACAAAGTTTGGAGCGATAGCACTACAAATGTTCAGCAATGGGTTAAGGATTGGTCAACACGTCGTTATGGTAAACCTGATGAAAATAAAAATAGGGCATGGCAATTATTATTAAATAGTGCCTATGGGTTTAAAGATGGATTAGGCCAGGCCACACTTACAAATGCCAGGCCATCATTAAAAGGTCACGGCAGTTGGACAACCAATAATGAAATTGGCTATAATAATCTTGATTTGTTAAATGCATGGCAATTATTATTAGAATCGAATACAGAAAAAACAAAAGTGTTTCAATTTGATGTAACAAATGTTGGCCGGCAAGTGTTGGGCAATTATTTTACTATACTGAGAGACCAGTTTACTGATGCCTATAACCGCAAAGATCTTACTGCATTAGGACAAAAAGGAAAGGAAATGTTAGATGTGATGAATGATATGGATACGCTGCTGTCAACACATTTTTCTTTTTTATTGGGCAATTGGATAGAAAGCGCAAAAGCAATAGGGATAACTGAATCCGAGAAAAACTATTATGAAGCAGATGCCAAGCGAATCATAACAACTTGGGGTGAAAAAGGGCGAGGTTTAAATGAATATGCTAATCGTTCTTGGTCTGGGTTGATAAAATCCTATTATGCAGCGCGATGGAAATTGTTTATCAAGGATGTGATTACTGCTGTAAAAAATGATCAGGCGTTTGATGAAAAGGCTTTCTTAAAAGAAGTTGTTGATTTTGAAGAAAGCTGGGTAATAAAACATGAAAAATTTTCTACAACAGAAACTAAAAATTGCTTGCAGTTAAATAAGATGATGTTTGATAAATATGAAACTCTGATTAGAAACGTAAAGTAATAAATAGGTAAACCAATTAAAATATATTACAAATTCAATTTTTTATCCTTCGGGTATTTAATGGAATACTGAAAGCGTATTTTCTTTTGTTCATTTGGTTGCAAAGGAACTTGCCATTTCAATTCACCGGTTTCAGAGTTGATAGAAGCATTATTACTTTCTGTTAAGTCTACTTCAATTTCTTTATTGCTGCTGATCGGGTATTGGTCTTTGATGGTCATAGAGACAGCCTGTGTTTTATTATTTTTTACAGTGATCTCATAAGTAAAGATCTCTTTTTTATAATTGCTTAAGAATTGAGTGCTACTGTAATCTTTTAATTTTTCTCTCTTAACAAGAACACGTTTGTCTGTTGCAATTGTGAGATCAAATGTATCCTGGACAGATGCAGCAGTAATATTGGTCTTACCAACATAAGTATTCTCAAAGAACAGATTGGCTTCTCCATCCAACAAATTCAATTTACTCCAGTTGGGGACTTGTGCAACCAGGTAAATATTATCATTCAGTTTAGGAACAGAAAAGAAAATGTATTTCGCATCTACTTTCTGTGATTGTAAAGTTGCAACCTGATCTTTGCCGTTGGTAGCAATATCAAAAGGAATATCGATATCATATACAGTTGTGAGAGTATTATCCTGAACTGTTACATAATCGGATAATTCATCTTTTAACGTAATAAGGATAACACCGGCATCTCCACGGCTGCCATAAAGATCTGTCGCATCTTTGCCCTTTAAAACATTGATGCTTTTAATGGATTGCGGTGCGATTCCTTTAAAATCATCTTTTGAAATAATATTTCCATTTAAAACATAAAGAGGCTCAGTGCTGATTTCTGCACTTAGATCTTTTCTCTTCATTGTTCCATATCCGATAGACACTTCGTCTAATGATTGAGGAGCAATTTTAAGTTTAGCGACTTCTTGCATTGCTGCATTTCCTCTTATTCTTACCTGTAGCTCTACATATTGCAAAAACCAAGTTTGTAAAATAGGCGCGTTCCCAAATTGATTGGGTAAGGCAGTAGATAATTTTAATTTTACCTGATTCCAGTCGATGCCGGTTGTTTGCGAGATTTTTGCTTTATAGATCAGATCAAATGGAGAATTGATGTTTTGGGTTTTAATATCATAAAACGGCTGCCAGTTTGCATCTGGGGTTAAATAATTTATCTTAAAATCATAAGTGCCGGGGATATTACAAGTGATCTGAATGGTAAGTTTGCCTCCTTTCAGCGTATTCTTTTTTCTTTCCTCAACCATCTGATTGGATAATTTCCTTCTTGTTTCATTTAGCTTAGCGATCTTTTCATCAATATCAGATATCTCATTTTTTAATTCAAGCGATTTGGATTTATAATAATCCATCAATTTCATAAGTTCAGTAATGTTTAATCCAGATTGACTGCCCTTGATGTCTTTATTGCTGTTAAGCACAGAAACCAGGTCTTTAAGTGTTGATGAATTTGTGTTTAGCTTATTGATCTCTTTTGAAACTTTATTCAGAGAATCTTCCAGTTTTAGAAATTCAACAGTTTTTACTTCTTCACCGAGAAATGAATTACTGAATTCAAAACCGAGGATGGTAATATTATTATCGCTTTTGATTTGCAGGCTGTTTTTTTCCAAACTGCTGCTCACATTGCTTATTTCGATGTATTGTGTTTCTTTTTTTAGAGTTGCTTTGAAACTCTGTTGAATTTCAGCTCCAAGCCTGTAAACAGTGATATTGTTTATTTCTGCTTTGCTGATTGTTTTTTCGTCACCTGCCTTGCAAATGCCAATATTTAGCAGGACTGTAATTGCAATTAAAAGGGTTCTCATGTTCTTGTGTTTTATTAATAATAAAATTACTGTATAATGTTAAGATGCAGTGCAGGCTATTTTTGCATAATCCTTATTTTGAAGAAATCGTTAAAAAATATTTGGCAATCCAAACTTCACCTCACATCTTTGCATAGCAATGAAGCAAAATTTATTAAATAATAATTGGTGGTGGCATACAAACTCTAACCGGGGATTGTAATGGCATAGCCAATACTGTTGAATATCATTTCAAGGCCCCGACAAAATTGTCGGGGTTTTTTGTTGAATAGCCCTAACCTTCAGGTTAGGAAAAAGATAATTAAAGAAGAAAAGTAAAAGATAGTGCAAAACGAATTTGCACTATTAACAGGAGCAGATAACAAAAAAATATTCGAGCAATGAAAAAGATTAATATAGAAACAAAAGTTAAAAAGCTGCTGGCTGATCTATACACACCTGTTGGCATTTATCTGCGTTTGCGTGACCGGTTCCGCGATACTATTTTATTGGAAAGCACCGATCACCATGCTGCAGAGAACAGCTATAGTTTTATTTGCATCAATGCCATCGCCGGAATGGAAATTACTTCTACAAAAAGCATTGAGTTTAAATTTCCAAATCAAAAACCAGAACAAGCTGAAATAAATAATGTACAGGATGTGCCGCAGCAACTATGGGATTTTATGCAGCGGTTTGATATATCCGAAACAGAAAAAGAAGCAAAATTTGCACAGGGATTATTTGGCTATGCAACATTTGATGCGGTACAGTTTTTTGATACGATCCAATTAAAATCTGCGAATGAGACTCCTGCAATTCCCTTAATGCGTTATCGCTTGTATCAATATGTGATTGCCATCAATCATTTCAAAGATGAATTGTTTTTGTGTGAGAACATGGTTGCTGGATTGGAAAGCGATGTTGCCTTTGTTGAAAGTTTAATTAAAAGCAAAGATGTTCCTGTGTTTCCATTTGCATTAAAAGGGGAAGAAACATCGAACATGAAAAATGAGGATTATGTGGAAATGGTGAAGAAAGGAATTCAAAGTTGTATGCGTGGTGATGTATTCCAGATCGTTCTCAGTCGCAGGTTTCAGCAAAGTTTCACAGGAGATGAATTCAATGTATACAGGGCATTGCGAAATGTAAATCCGTCCCCATATTTATTTTTCTTCGATTATGGCGATTATAAATTAATGGGTTCATCACCTGAAAGTCAGATCATCATTAAGGACAATAAAGCGGTGGTGCATCCTATCGCCGGAACTTTTAAAAGAACAGGTGATGATAAGGTAGATGAAGCCGCCGCCGCCGCATTATTATTGGATGTGAAAGAAAATGCAGAGCATGTGATGCTGGTTGATCTGGCACGCAATGATCTGAGTCGTTTATGTGATGAAGTACATGTGAACTATTTTAAGCAGGTTCACTATTACAGTCATGTGATTCATTTGGTGAGTGAGGTGACTGGCCATGTAAAAGAAGGAACTAATCCTTTTTTATTATTGGCAAAAACTTTTCCTGCAGGCACTTTGAGCGGAGCGCCGAAATTCAAAGCAATGAAATTGATCGACGAATATGAACCTACTTCTCGCAGTTATTATGGAGGCGCTTTAGGTTTTATGGGTTTTGACGGAAGCTGCAATCATGCCATCATGATCCGCACTTTTTTAAGTAAGAATAATACACTTACTTATCAGGCAGGAGCAGGCATCGTAGCTGCAAGTAGCCCTGAAAGTGAGTTGCAAGAAGTAAACAATAAATTAGGGGCATTAAAAAAAGCCATAATAGTTGCACAGTTGATTGGTTGATAAGTAAAGCCATTCAACAAAATAACTATTCTACAGATCAACTTAAAATAGAACAACTTAAAATGAAGATATTAGTATTCGATAATTACGATTCATTTACGTACAACCTGGTTCATCTTGTTGAAAAGATCACTCATCAAAAAGTGGACGTATTTCGCAATGATGAGATTGCTTTGGAAAAAGTGAAAGTGTATGATAAAATAATTTTATCGCCCGGCCCTGGTATTCCGGAAGAGGCAGGATTATTATTGCCTTTGATCAAAGAATATGCGGCAACAAAATCCATTTTAGGTGTTTGTTTGGGGCATCAGGCAATCGGCCAGGCTTTTGGAGGAACACTGACCAATTTATCAACTGTTTTTCATGGAGTTGCTACTAAAATACAAGTTGGGAGTCAGAAGTCAGGAGTCGGGAGTAGTTCAAACTCGCGATTCGCGATTCACGATTCACGATTTAATTTATTTAAAGATTTATCAAACGAAATAGAAGTGGGCCGTTATCATTCATGGGTTGTTGATAATGAAAATTTCCCTTCAACTTTAGAAGTAACCGCAAGGGATGCTAATAATTTCATCATGGCATTGCAGCATAAAACGTATGATGTGCAGGGTGTTCAGTTTCATCCGGAAAGTGTGTTAACGCCTGATGGAGAAAAAATAATGAAGAATTGGCTAGAACAATAGTCGCAAAGACTCAAAGCCACACAAAGAAAACTTGGTAAAACTTTACGCCTTGGTGTCTTTGTGGCAAAAAAAATAAGTATGAAAAAAATATTACAATTTTTATTCGAACACAAAACGCTTTCGAGAGAGCAGGCAAAAGACGCATTGGTAAACATCTCAAAAGGAATGTACAACGAAAGTGAGGTCACTTCTTTTGTCACTGTGTATTTGATGCGGAGTATTACTATTGCCGAATTACAGGGATTTCGTGATGCACTATTGGAATTATGCGTAAAAGTTGATCTGGGTGATCATAAGACCATTGATATTGTGGGAACCGGCGGTGATGGAAAAAATACTTTTAATATTTCTACACTCAGTTGTTTTATAGTAGCAGGTGCCGGACAAAAAGTTTCCAAACATGGCAATTACGGTGCAACCTCAGTAAGTGGTGCATCAAACGTAATGGAACAATTAGGATATAAGATGAGCAGCGATATAAGCAAATTGAAACGAGAGATCGAAGAAGCCAATATCTGTTTTTTACATGCACCCTTATTTCATCCTGCATTAAAATCTGTCGGTCCGATCAGAAAAAATCTTGGTATCCGTACATTTTTTAATATGCTTGGGCCAATGGTTAATCCATCTGCTCCTGCTTATCAATTAGTGGGTGTATACAATTTAGAAATGGCCCGAATCTATAATTATTTGCTGCAGCAAACTGATCAATCATTTACTATAATTCATAGTCTGGATGGGTATGATGAGATTTCTTTGACCAGCGACACTAAGGTCATCAATAACGACGGGGAGAAAATAATGACACCTGAGCAACTTGGCAAGCGAATGGTGGCGCAGGAAGATATTTATGGCGGAAATTCAGTGGAAGAAGCAGCAAAGTTGTTTACTAAGATCATTAAAGGGGAAGGAAGTTTTGCGCAGAATGCAGTTGTTTTGGCAAATGCTGCTATGGCATTGCATTGTACAGGTACCTATAAAACTTATGAAGATGCCTATATAGCTGCCGTTGAAAGTTTGGATACCGGCAAAGCTTATCAAACATTACTAAAATTGATCTCACTCCAGTAAGATGAATATATTAGAAACGATAGTAGCAAACAAGAAATTAGAAGTTATAAGTAGGAACTTAGAAGTCAGTATCTCTGATTTGGAGACCTCTGACTTATTTCAAAGAGAAACTTTATCTCTACGCGAATTCTTATTGGATAAAAACAGAACAGGAATTATTGCAGAATACAAAAGAAAATCTCCGTCAAAAGGAGTCATTAATAATATTTCAACTGTTGAGGAAGTTACAAAAGCGTATGCCCAATCTGCATCAGGGATTTCTGTTTTAACTGATGAAAAATTCTTTGGCGGAAAAGTAGATGATCTCCTGAAAGCAAGATCTAATCAGGTCCCGATTCTCAGAAAAGATTTCATGATCGATGAATACCAGATCATTGAAGCAAAATCCATAGGTGCGGATGTTATTCTGCTGATAGCTGCCTGTTTAACAGTTTCGGAAGTGAAGCAATTTGCCGGCCTTGCCAAACGTTTAGGACTGGAAGTATTGCTGGAGATCCATAACGATGAGGAATTAGGGCATATTTGCGCCGATATTGACTTTGTAGGCGTTAACAACCGTAATCTGAAAACATTTGAAGTGGATATTAATACTTCATTGAACCTGATTAACAAGATACCAACAGAAAAGTTAGCAATAACAGAAAGTGGGATCAGTAACGTAGATAGCATCGTAACTTTGAAGCAGGCCGGGTATAAAGGTTTTTTGATAGGCGAGAATTTTATGAAAGAGCCTGATCCCTCGATTGCATTTGCCCATTTTGTACAACAACTAAAAGCAAAATTGGGATGAGAGTAAAAGTTTGTGGCATGACCGATATGGAGCAGGTTCGTCAATTAGATGAAATAGGTGTGGAATTTTGTGGATTTATTTTTTATCCGAAAAGCCCCAGATATGTTTTTAAACACGTTCCGGCTGCAGAAATAAAAAAGCTAAAAGGGAAGATCAATAAAGTAGGTGTATTTGTAAATGCTTATGCTCACGATATCCTGAAAACGGTAGACGACTGTGGATTATACTTGGTTCAATTACATGGTGATGAAACGCCGAGAGAATGTGAGAAAATATCCAGTTATGTTACAACGGTAAAAGCATTCCGTTTAAGTGAATCGGATAATATTTTATGGAAGATCAAAGATTATCAGGATGTGGTTGATATGTTTCTTTTTGACACAGAGGGAGCAGGATATGGTGGAACAGGAAAAAAATTCAATTGGGAGGTATTAAAAGGGTTGAATATCAGGAAGCCCTTTTTCTTAAGTGGCGGTATTCAGCCTGATGACACAGAAAAATTAAAGAACTTTGCAAAAGATACGGTAGCAAAGGATCTGTTCTCAGTCGATATTAATAGCAGGTTTGAAATTTCACATGGGATTAAAGACCTGGAAAAAATAAAAAAGTTTGTAGCAGATTTAAAAGAGATCTGAAAAGGATATGAAATGTAAAAGCTTTCTTTTTAGTGTAACAATTTTTATAAGCTCATTCGCGGTGGCTCAATCGCAGATGATTTACGGAACTATTGTGCCGGTTAAAAAGAAATCAGTTGTATTGCTTCCGGGAAATAAAAAAGATTCGATTCCCTCAGCTCAAAAAAAAGCAGATGCAGTTCCCAATTTAAAAAATCCTGTTAATAGCAGCCCTGTTTTGCAAGGGTCAGATACTACGCTTAGTGTTACAGATAAAAATACAACTACTATAGATCCGCAGTTATTAAATAAGAAACAGCAATCTAATTTAAATGGGCAATTTATATCGGGAACACAAGATTCACTTAAAAATGATTTATCAACACCTGCCATTGCAGGAATGAAGATAAATAGCCCTTTAGATGTTTTAGATACTACTTTAATTAATGCATCTGGGGGTGATGCGATCAGTAAATACAGTTTGCCTCCTCAAAAGTCAACACTTCGTCCGCAGATGATCACAGGAACTTTGATTGCAAAAGAAGGAGCAGCAGTTTCGGTAGTTCCTGTTTCAGACGATTCTTTGATGAAGCAAAATATGGTGAACATGATTGTTCCGGATAATCCTCTATTCCCACCTGAAAGGGATTCAACCAAGATTTCTGCAGTTGCAGATTCAGCAACTGTTACGAATGCTACTACTGGATCGAAAAGTGTTCTGGATGGGTTGGATACTACAAATATGGTCTATGACCCTTCAACACATATTTCTTCTACAACATTAGCTTTACGTCCTTCTGAATATAAACATCAAATGTTACCCACTGGCTTACTGATTGGCCAAAAAGGAGCGCCTGTGATCATTGAGCCTATCAGCAAAGATTCATTGGAGACTTTGAATAGAAAATTGAATGATACAACTGCTATGCAATCTTCAGATGCTAATTCTTCCAATGATTCTTTTAACAGTACTTCTTTTCCTGACAGTTCTAATGTAACAAATTTTAAAACTAATTTCTTTGTCAAGCAGAATGGAATATTTAGCATCCGGTTTACAACAGAAAAATTTTATCTCAATATTTCACAGGCAGGTAAAGTGATTGATTTTGAAATTTTGTCCAATGGAAAGATCACCAGTAATGAAAGCAGTAAAATAGTGCAGGTTGGAAACATAAAAGTGAATTATAATGTGGATGGTACTATAGCTAGCATTGCTGATACACGCGTTGCCTATACATTTGATGGTAAGGTGAATAGAGTGGGGAATATTAATATCAGTTATTCGAATGCGGGATTTGTTGAAAAAGTGGCAGATTTCCCGATTTTTTACAATAGCAATAAGGCTGTTGAAAAGATCGCGGATTTTCGTGTTGGATATGATAGCAAGCAAATGGTGATTGGAATTGATGATAGTAACGGACTGGTTGTTTTTAAACCTGAAGTGAAGTGATAATACTAAAAAGTTGAACTAAGAAAAATGACAGTAACAGAAACATATCAAAAGCCTGATGCACAAGGTTATTACGGAAAATTCGGAGGTGCTTATATTCCTGAAATGTTGCATCGCAACGTGGAAGAATTAAGAGAAAAATATTTGAACATCATGGCTGAAACAAGCTTTCAGAAGGAGTTTCAACAATTGCTGAAAGATTATGTAGGAAGGCCAACCCCTTTATTTTTAGCTGAAAGATTAAGTGCATTGCATCAAACAAATATTTATTTGAAGCGTGAGGATTTATGTCATACAGGCGCCCATAAGATCAATAATACGGTTGGGCAGATCTTATTAGCACGCAAATTGGGAAAGACAAGGATCATTGCAGAAACAGGCGCGGGGCAGCATGGTGTTGCCACGGCAACAGTTTGCGCTTTAAAAGGGATGGAATGCATCGTGTACATGGGAGAAAAAGACATTGAACGGCAGGCACCTAATGTTGCACGAATGAAAATGCTGGGAGCAAAAGTGATACCTGCAACCAGCGGAAGCAAGACATTAAAAGATGCAACCAATGAAGCGATAAGAGACTGGATCAATAATCCAAACGATACACATTATATCATTGGTAGTGTAGTTGGTCCGCATCCATATCCTGATATGGTAGCGAGATTTCAAAGTGTGATCAGTGAAGAGGCACGCTGGCAGTTAAAAGAAAAAACAGGAAGCGAATTGCCGTCGCATGTTATTGCATGCGTTGGTGGAGGCAGTAATGCAGCGGGAGCATTTTATCATTTCTTAGATGAACCAACTGTTCAATTAATTGCAGTGGAAGCTGCAGGTCATGGTGTGAACAGTGGAATGAGTGCAGCAACTACACAACTTGGCAAACCTGGAGTTTTACATGGCAGCAAAAGCCTGGTGATGCAAACTGAAGATGGTCAGGTCATTGAACCACATAGTATTTCAGCAGGTCTGGATTATCCGGGGGTTGGTCCTTTGCATGCACATTTATTTAAATCTGGTCGCGGAACTTATTTAAATGCAACAGATGATGAAGCGATGCAGGCAGCATTTGAATTGGCTAAAATTGAGGGCATCATTCCTGCTTTAGAAAGTGCACATGCGCTAGCTGCATTGAAACAAATCAAATTTAAAAACAGCGATACGGTAGTTCTTTGCTTAAGCGGAAGGGGAGATAAAGATCTGGCAACTTATATGAGTGCTATGTAACCCCCAAAAAGGAAGAGTAGAAAAAAATTTTTATAATGAAAAATTTTGTCTCAATAGTAAAACCTGATGCATCAATTTATACTGAGAAATGCGACCATCAACGATTCTGATTTTTTTTATAAAGTAAAGAAAACAGTATTGAAGGATTACATAGAAGAGATATGGGGATGGGAAGAAAATTTTCAAATTCAGTTTCACAAGGAAAATTTTCATGTAGATGAAACACAGATCATTATTGTTGATGAAAATAATGCCGGAACAGTTGAAGTAAAAGAAGACTCAGAAAAAATATTCATAAGCAGCTTGTATATTTTGCCGGCTTATCAAAATAAAGGGATAGGAACAGCGATTTGTAACGATTATATCAGCAAAGCTGAAAAAGAACAAAAGCGAATTGAATTGGAGGTCCTGAAATTAAATGTACATGCACAACGGTTATACAAAAACTTAGGCTTTGCACTAACAGAAGGAGATGATACCAAATATTTTATGTTTAAAGATTTTAATAAATGAGTAGGATAGGGAAATTGTTTCAGGAAAAGAAAGAAAGGGTGTTAAATGTGTATTGCACTGCAGGTTATCCTGAATTGAACAGTACAGTAGAAATAATGAAAGCATTAGAAAAGAATGGCGCTGATCTGATCGAATTGGGTATGCCATACAGCGATCCATTAGCTGATGGCCCCGTAATACAAGCCAGCAGTAGTAAGGCGTTGCGCAATGGGATGACGATCCACATATTATTCGAACAGTTGAAAGGGTTTCGAAATAGCTCCCCTTCAGGGGTTGGGGGTATCCCTGTTATCCTGATGGGTTATATGAACCCTGTTCTGCAATATGGGTTTGAAAACTTTTGCAGAGATGCAGCAGAAGCGGGGATTGATGGATTGATTCTTCCCGATCTGCCGCAATATGAATTTGAAACCGAGTATTCCACAATTATCAAAAAATATGGATTGGATTTTATTTTTCTGGTAACACCCGAAACTTCAGAAGAAAGAGTAAAAAAATTAGACGAATTAAGTACAGGATTTTTATATGCAGTAAGTTCTTCAGCTACCACTGGTAGCAAAACGGATTTTGATGCCGTAGAAAGATATTTACTACGTTTAAAAAGTTATCAATTGAAGAATCCGGTATTAGTGGGCTTTGGGATCAAAGACAAACAAACATTTGAATCAGCTTGTAAATATGCAAATGGTGCTATCATGGGCAGTGCATTTATTAAAGCATTGGATAATGCAAATGATATTGAAACAACAACCAAGGAATTCTTGAAAAAGATCATTGAATAGCGAGCGGAAGACGAGACTCGAACTCGCTACCTACAGCTTGGGAAGCTGTCGCTCTACCGGGTGAGCTACTTCCGCTA
>CAIKTE010000266.1 GCA_903830285.1 uncultured Chitinophagaceae bacterium
TGGTTGACATTTTAGACGAAATGTCGGTTAATGTTATTAAGCGTTATGCATTGGTTGATATTTCAGATGTGGAAAACAAATTGGTAAAACTAACTGAAGGTGCTGCGGCTCCTAAATAGTTTTATGAAATTTATCTCAATTTGAATCTCATTATAAAAGACCTAACACATGGAAGTAAATAAAATTTTAACCGCCGATTTCCTTGATATCCTTTTTGAAGGGAGAGACAAAGAATATGGGGCATATAATTTGCGCAGAACCTATAATAAGCGTCTTCAGTTTGCTTTAATAGGAACTGTATCACTTTGTGTGTTACTTATTTTCGGCTCTTTATTGGCAAATTCTGTTAAGAAAAAACAGAATCAAATAATGGTGCAGGATGTTTCATTGGAAAACATGAAAACTGATGAAAAAAAGCCTGAACCACCTCCACCACCTCCTCCTCCAAAACAGGAGCCACCAAAGGTTGAGATCACTAAATTCACACCTCCTAAAATTGTTAAGGATGAAGAAGTGAAACCCGATGAAGAAATTAAAGAGGTTGAGAAATTAGAAGATACAAAGATTGGTACTATCAATCAGGAAGGTGAAAAAGATCAGGGTGTTGTTGCTCCTGTAGTTGAAAAAGGTACTGGTGTTGTAGAAGCTCCAAAAGAAGAAGACTACGATAAAGTATTTACTGTAGTTCAAATTCCTGCTGAGTTCCCGGGTGGTTTATCTGCCTGGCAGAAATTCCTGGAACGTAATCTTAACAGAGACTTACCAGTTGAAAATGGAGCACCTCCGGGAAAATACACTGTTTATGTAACTTTTATCGTTGATAAAAATGGCGGTATCAGTGACGTAGCAGCAGAAAATGATCCTGGATATGGTACTAAGGATGAGGCTATAAAAGTTATTAAAAGAGGTCCGGCCTGGAAGCCTGCAGTTCAAAATGGTCGCAATGTAATTTACCGTCATAAACAAGGCATTACATTTGTGGTTTCAGAAGAATAGCAATTTTATAAAGCATTTCAATCATATAAACAATGATTTAATCCCTTCTTTTTTTGAAGGGATTTTTTTTATTTTACAGTGTAATATATTCCTGTAAACGTTGCTCCTCTTGCCAAAGTAAAAGTGCATCTGTCAACAAGGTTACAGGTGATAAAATCACCTCAAAGCTTTATAAGATGGAAGTAGGTAAAATCCTCTCAGCCGATCTGCTAGATATTATTTTCGATGGCAGAAATAAAAATTATGGTGCTTATGATCTACGTAAGACGTATCAAAGAAGACTTTTAGAAGCCTTATTAGTTACAGTAGCTCTTTGCATAGTTACCATTGGTATTCCACAACTCCTTTCACTTCAGTCAGCCAAAAAAAATGTGCAGATGTATGTAAAGGATGTTTCACTGGAAGACCTTAAACAAGATGACAAAAAACCTGAACCACCACCACCACCACCACCTAAGCAAGAACCACCGAAAGTCGAGATCACAAAATTTACACCTCCTAAGATCGTAAAGGATGAAGAGGTAAGGGAAGAAGATGAAGTAAAAGAAGTAACAAAAATGGAGGATACCAAGATCGGAACTATCAACCAGGAAGGTGTGAAAGATGAAGGTTTGATCGCTGCACCAGTTGAATCAAAAGGTACAGGTGTTGTTGTTGCACCCAAAGAAGAAGATTACGATAAAATATACACCATTGTCGAAATTCCAGCCGAATTCCCAGGTGGCTTACCTGCATGGCAGAAATATCTTGAAAGAAATCTAAACAGGGATTTGCCTGTTCAAAATGGTGCCCCTTATGGGAAATATGTAGTTACATTGTCATTTTTGGTTGATAAAACTGGTGTTATCAGTGATGTACGTGCAGAGAATGACCCGGGTTATGGAACTAAGGAAGAAGCCATTCGAGTTATTAAAAAAGGACCAAATTGGAAACCTGCAGTTCAAAACGGAAGAAATGTTAATTACAGGCATATACAGAATATCATTTTTGTAGTTGCAGAATCAAATGAATAAGTAGTTTGAGGTTTATAAAGAAAACGGGTTGTTCATGAATAATGAGCAGCCTGTTTTCTTTTGTGCAACAGTGCTTTAGAGTATTTTTGGAAAAAAATGGTATGTTAGGTAAACTTTCAGTTTGGGATGATACGATTGTTGCATTGGCTACACCCCAAGGTGTAGGTGCTATTGGCGTAATTCGTATCAGTGGTGAGAAAGCAATTGAGGTGATCAATGATATGTTTCCTTCAAAAAATTTAGAGGAATTAGCATCGCATACATTACATGTTGGACTATTGAAAAACGGGAATGAAGTTTTGGACGAAGTGGTGCTTGCATTATTCAAATCCCCAAAATCATATACAGGGGAAAATGTGATCGAGATTAGTTGTCATGGTTCTCCTTTTATTCAGGAAAAAATTATTCAGTCGATTCTATTGCGTGGAGTAAGAATGGCAAAAGCCGGAGAATTTACGCAAAGGGCTTTTCTAAAAGGGAAATTGGATCTGGCACAGGCTGAAGCAGTAGCTGATCTGATTGCTAGCAATACAGAAGCAAGTAAAAATGCAGCCTTAAAAAATATGCGAGGCGGATTTTCGAATTCCCTTCATCAATTGCGGGAACAATTGATCCGTTTTTCTGCAATGATAGAATTGGAATTAGATTTTTCGCAGGAGGATGTAGAATTTGCCGACAGGATAAAATTATATGAACTGATTAACACCCTACATTTAAATACAGAACAATTATTGCAATCATTCGCATTAGGGAATGTGATCAAGAATGGTGTGCAGGTAGCTATTATTGGCAAACCAAATGCAGGAAAGTCAACATTGTTAAATACTTTATTGAATGAGAACCGGGCTATTGTCAGTGCAATCGCAGGTACAACAAGAGATACTATTGAAGAACTGTTGAACATTGATGGAGTAGTATTCAGACTGATCGATACAGCGGGTATCAGGCAGCACACTAAAGACACAATTGAAAGCATTGGAGTAGAAAGGAGCTTGGAAAAAATGCATCAGGCAGACGTGGTGATATATTTGTTTGATGTGAATGAAATGAATGAAGATGAATTAAAAACCAGGGAAGATGAATTGAAACAACATAATATCACATATTTATTAGTTGGAAATAAAAGGGATCTTGATAAGAATTTTTCAACAGGAAAATTCACTTCCTCAAATAATATCCTATTTATTTCAGCCAAGGAACATTCGTTCATTGAAGAATTAAAAAAATCACTTGTAAGAGTTGCTATTAAAGGGGATATAAATACAGAATCGACCGTCGTAACTAATACTAGGCATTATGAAGCTCTACAGAAATTAAATAATGCATTAAAAGATGTACAAAAGGGACTGGATGATAATATTCCCGGTGATTTATTGGCACTTGATATTCGTCAATGCCTTTATTATTTGGGTTCGATCACCGGCGAAGTAACAAATGAAGATCAGTTAGATTATATCTTTTCTAAATTCTGTATCGGAAAGTAAACGAATTACAAATCCTAACGTTTATTAGTTTTTATAAGAAAAAAATCATTTTCTTATAGGTCTTTAAAGAATTTATTCAATAAATACCTCTATTTGCAGATTTTTATTGAATTTTTGACATGAACAATAGATATTTGCAAGATTATTTCAAAACCATTAAGTATGAGTGATAAGTCAAGTACATTGTTTGATAAAGTGTGGGATGCGCATGTTATTCGGAAAATAGAAGATGGCCCTGATGTTTTTTTTATCGACCGTCATTTTATACATGAAGTTACAAGTCCGGTTGCCTTTTTAGGATTGGAAAGCAGGGGTATCAATGTGGTGTTTCCTGAACACACATTTGCTACAGCTGATCATAACACTCCAACGATAAATCAGCACTTACCAGTTGAAGATCCTTTGTCAGCTAACCAATTGCAAGCATTAGAAAAGAATTCAGCCAAATATGGTATTTCTCATTGGGGATTGAATAATCCTAAAAATGGTATTGTACATGTTGTTGGACCCGAAAATGGAATCACTTTGCCGGGAATGACCATTGTTTGCGGCGATTCCCATACTTCAACTCATGGTGCATTTGGTGCTATTGCATTTGGTATCGGTACTTCTGAAGTTGAAATGGTTTTATCTTCTCAATGTATCATGCAGCCGAAGCCTAAAAAAATGCGTATCACCATTAATGGAAAATTAGGAAAAGCTGTTGTTGCAAAAGATGTTCCGCTATATATACTTTCTCAAATTTCCGCAAGTGGTGCAACAGGTTATTTTATTGAGTTTGCAGGGGAAGTGTTTGAAAATATGAGCATGGAAGGAAGAATGACCGTTTGTAATCTATCTATTGAAATGGGTGCACGTGGTGGCATGATTGCTCCTGATGAAACAACTTTTAATTATTTGAAAGGAAGAGAAAAATCACCAAAAGGCGATGCTTGGGATAAAGCATTGTCTTATTGGAAAACCTTGAAAACAGATGCTGATGCAATATTTGATCTTGAACTAAACTTTGATGCATCAGAAATTGAACCGCAAATTACATATGGCACAAATCCAGGTTTAGGGATAGGGATCACTAAAAATATTCCATTGTCCACTGCTGTTAAAGATGGTGGTGCATCCTATAAAAAATCTTTGGAGTACATGGGCTTTGCTGAAAATGAAAAAATCATAGGTAAAAAAGTAGATTATGTTTTTTTAGGAAGTTGTACAAATGGGAGAATTGAAGATTTTCGTGCTTTTGCCTCGATCGTTAAAGGCCGAAAAAAAGCCGATAATATCACGGCATGGTTGGTACCAGGTTCACATATTGTAGAAAGTCAAATTAAAGAAGAAGGTATTTTAGATATTTTAAATGCAGCAGGATTTTCCTTACGTCAACCCGGTTGTTCTGCCTGTTTGGCAATGAATGATGATAAGATCCCAGCAGGTAAATATGCAGTGAGTACAAGTAACAGAAATTTCGAAGGTCGGCAAGGTCCTGGTGCAAGAACATTATTGGCAAGTCCTTTAGTGGCAGCTGTAGCAGCAGTTACAGGCGTTGTGACCGATCCTAGAGAATTGTTATAACTCTATTCCCTGAAGGAGAACAAGAATATTGTTTTATAAAAAAATCAGAGATCTTAAATCATTAAATCAGAAATTAAAATGGCTTACGATAAATTCACGGTATTAAAAAGTTCGGCAGTTCCTTTACCTATCGAAAATGTAGATACAGATCAGATCATTCCGGCACGTTTTTTAAAAGCTACTAAACGAGAAGGATTTGGTGATAACCTTTTTCGTGATTGGCGTTATAATAATGACGAAACACCAAAAAAAGATTTCATATTAAATAATCCGATTTATTCAGGTAAAATATTGGTTGGCGAAAAAAATTTCGGTAGCGGAAGTTCACGTGAACATGCAGCATGGGCAATATACGATTACGGTTTCCGTGCAGTGGTATCAAGTTTCTTTGCAGATATTTTTAAAGGGAATGCACTGAATATCGGCATTTTGCCTGTAACAGTGACTCCAGATTTTTTAGAAAAAATATTCAATGCTATTGAAGCTGATCCTAAAGTTGAATTGGAAATAAATCTTCCTGATCAGATCATTACTATATTATCAACGGGCGCAAAAGAATCATTTGTTATCAACGGGTACAAAAAGCATAACATGATCAACGGTTTTGATGATATAGATTATTTGCAGGCAATGAAAGAGGAAATTAAAACGTTTGCTTCAAAAAGTATTTATTAAATACTGTTCATTTCTGACAAGTAAATTAACAGATCATTTTCTGCTGATGAAGATCAGAAAGGACAAGTGAGTGAGACAACAGAAAAGCCAAGAAGTTCAAAACCCTGCAAAAAAACAAAATGAACCTACAGCAACGCCATATTGAAATAATGGATACAACACTTCGCGATGGGGAACAAACAAGTGGTGTATCTTTTTCTGCATCTGAAAAGTTAACGATCGCACAACTATTGTTGACTGAAGTAAAAGTTGACAGGATTGAAATTGCTTCAGCACGTGTATCTGAAGGAGAATTTCAAGCAGTAAAAAAAATTACTGAATGGGCAAAGCTTCATGGCTTTATCGATAAAGTTGAAGTGCTCACTTTTGTGGATGGGGATGTTTCGGTAAAATGGATGTTGTCAGCAGGAGCGAAAGTGATGAACTTATTAACGAAGGGTTCTTTAAATCATCTTACACATCAAATTAAAAAAACACCGGAAGAACATTTTTCAGATATTGCTCAGGTAATTGCATTGGCCAAAAAAAATAATTTGGAATGTAATGTGTATCTCGAAGATTGGAGCAACGGTATGCGAAATTCGAAAGAGTATGTTTTTCAATACCTTGATTTTTTAGCAACACAACCTATTAAAAGAATTTTACTACCTGATACATTGGGAGTTTTAATTCCTGCTGAAACGAAGGAATATATTTCTTCAATAGTTGAACGTTATCCAAATATTCATTTTGATTTTCATGCACATAACGATTATGACCTGAGCATTTCGAATGTGTTGGAAGCTGTAAAAGCCGGTGCACATGGATTGCATGTTACCGTGAATGGTATGGGCGAAAGAGCAGGCAATGCACCACTAGCAAGTACAATTGCTGTGCTAAATGATTTTATGCCCGAAGTGAAAACTTCAGTAGCAGAAAAATCATTATACTCTGTAAGTAAATTAGTGGAAACATTTTCCGGTTTCAGAGTTGCTGCCAACAAGCCTGTTGTTGGTGAGAATGTATTCACACAAACAGCAGGTATTCATGCAGACGGGGATAAGAAAAATAATTTGTATTACAATGATCTGATGCCTGAACGTTTTGGGCGGGAGCGTAAATATGCATTGGGTAAAATGAGTGGCAAGGCCAATATTGAAAATAATTTATTGCAATTAGGAATACAATTGGCAGACGATGATTTGAAAAAAGTTACTCAGCGAATCATTGAATTGGGCGACAGAAAAGAAACTGTTACACAAGCAGATCTCCCTTATATCATTTCAGATATTTTAGATAGTAACAGTATCGAAGAGAAAGTTCATATAAAAAATTATGTGTTAACGCACTCAAAGAATCTGCGACCATCCGTTACTTTGAGCATGTGTATTAACGGCGAATTATTTGAGGAACATGCACAGGGTGATGGACAATATGATGCATTTGTAAATGCTTTAAATAAGATTTATGATCAGAAAAAGATCGTGTTGCCGATATTAGTTGATTATGCAGTTCGTATTCCGCCTGGTGGCAAATCAGATGCACTATGTGAAACCATTATCACTTGGTCACAGAATAATAGAGAATTCAAGACACGGGGTTTAGATAGTGATCAAACGGTTGCCGCTATTAAAGCAACAGAAAAAATGTTGAATCTGATATAATAGAAAAGTTCAAATATAATTATGGCTAAAAAAAATATTCTAATAGTCCCCGGTGATGGAATCGGACAGGAAGTAACTGCAGTAGGAAAAAAAGTATTGGACGCTATAGCTGCAAAGTTCAATCATGAGTTTATTTATGATGAAGCATTGATTGGGCACGTTGCCATTGAAGCAACTGGTAATCCTTTGCCTGATGAGACCCTGCTGAAAATGAAAAACTCTGATGCTGTATTATTTGGTGCAGTGGGTCATCCAAAATATGATAATGACCCCTCGGCAAAAGTGCGCCCAGAGCAGGGTCTTTTGAAGATGCGAAAGGAATTGGGTTTATATGCCAATCTTCGCCCTATTAAACTATTTGACGAATTATTAAGTGCATCTAGTATTAAGCCTGAGATATTAAAAGGAGCAGATATTTTATTTTTCAGAGAATTGACAGGCGATATCTATTTTGGCGAAAAGGGAAGGAAAAATAATGGAGACACAGCTTTTGATGTTGCTGAATACAGTAGATATGAAGTAGAACGTATCGGGCGCAAGGCTTTTGAAGCAGCTAGAACAAGAAAGAAAAAATTATGCTCTGTTGATAAAGCAAACGTTTTAGAAACAAGTCGTTTGTGGCGTGAAGTGATCCAAAAATTAGCATTGGAATATTCTGATATTGAAGTAGAATATCAGTTTGTTGATGCAACTGCAATGCTTTTAATTAAGAACCCATGCCGTTTTGATGTTGTTGTTACAGCAAATTTATTCGGAGATATTTTAACCGATGAGGCTTCACAGATCGCAGGGAGTATGGGCATGCTGGCATCTGCTTCAATCGGAGATGGAACTGGAGTTTATGAACCAATTCATGGTTCAGCTCATGATATCACAGGCAAAGGAGTTGCCAATCCATTATCATCAATTTTATCTGCTGCATTATTGTTAGATATTTCATTCGGTTTGAAAAAAGAATCAGAAGCTATTATCAGTGCCGTTGATGCAGTTTTAAAACAAGGTTTCAGAACCAGAGATATTGCAGATACAAATACAGCGAAAGAAAATATTCTTGGTACCGATGCTATGGGAGAAGCAGTGCTGAAATTTTTATAAAATCCTGCTTTTGGTTTTTATAGGATCATTGTTGCATCGCACAATTATATACTATAGGTTTCTGCGACTGAGTCTCTTATATTAATTGCAACTTTCATCATCTCAAAAATAGTTAGGGCAAAAAAATACTCATGTTGATTCTTATATTACATGAGTATTTTTTTGTGAATTATTTTATTGTTTCTTAAGTTGCTTGATAAAGTAAATGATCGTATTATGTTCCAGGTCATTTGTAACACTTACTTCCGTACGTTTGCCTTCACCGTCAGTAATCACCATCAACGCTGAGTTTGGTGGGATCAAACCAAGATTTTCAGCAAAGAAAACCATTACATTTTTACTTTGATCTTTATCAACTTTTGCATAGAAACTGATAGGTTGATCAACTTTTAAAACTTGGTTATTTATAACAATTGCCTTGTTATAAATAACAGAAATACTATCGTAATCAAAAACACCGTTGTCATACAACTCTATGTGAACAGAATCGGAAGTAGTAAATAAATAAATAGGGTCTTTCGGAATACGTTTCATCATATCATCCGCTCTGCCTTTTCTTTTAGAAGCTTCAAAAGCATCAATTGCCTCAAAGTTCTTTACAACTTCACTGGTGATATTTTTTGACAATTTAAGATTATTCAAATGTTCATATCCATCTGAAGTGGTACTATTCAATTCAGATTGCAGCTTGTTTTTCTTGGTACGTTCTTTCTTTACTCTCTTTAATTTTCTTCTATCTTTCGCTGATAATTGGCTTTCATCATCCTGATTTATTTCTTTTCCTTCTCTAATCTGCCTGATCAATTCATCAATATCCACTTCTTTACCGGATGGGTGCCATTTTGGATTCTTTTCTTTCGTAAGAATAATATCAGAACGTCGGTTGGCCAGCTGCTTAGATGCATCGTAAGACTCATCGTCTTTACAAGGCATTACATTATGATTCTTTCCGAAGAAATTAATATTTATACGAGAAGGTTTGATACCGTTCTTTCTCAAGTAAGCTCTTACAGCTCTAGACCTTGCTCTTGATATCCTAACATTTGCGCCAATAGAGCCTTTGCAATCCCCAAATGAAGCAACCAAAATATTCAGATCTGGGTTTTCTTTTAAAAGGGAAACTATTTTATCGAGTACAGGTATATCAGCTTCTCTAGGTTCTGAGCCATTAAGGTCATAATAGGTCGTAAATCGTGCAAAAGTGTCTGCATTAATTGAATCTAATTGATGTTTCATAGTCAATGCTGCAAGATCTTGAGCAGAAGGTTGCGGCTTAGGGGGAGCTTGCTTAACAACTTCAATTTTTTGTTTATGTGCTGTATCAACTGTTTCACTTGGACCTGCAGTAGTTTCAGTTGTTACTGGAACTTCAACGGCTTCATAAATATTTAACAGATTAGAGCTGCTTTCTCTGTTTGAGCTAAAATAAACTGTATCAGAATTTGAATATCTGCTATAATATAATTCATCTCTCGCTGAGTTGATCGGATAACCGAGATTCACATTACCTGTCCATTTATTGCTTTTAATATCACCGGAATCTTTGTAAATATCCAAACCGCCAAATCCGGCTTTGCTATCGGAACTAAAATATAATGTATGATGAAATTCATCATAAAAGGGGGAAGCTTCTTCGCCTGAAGTATTGATGGTACGGCCAAGGTTAATAGGCTGTCCAGTGGCTTTGCCTTTGAGCATTTTAACCATCCAAATATCAAATTTTCCAAGACTTCCGGGTCTGTCAGAAGCAAATAATAATATGGAACCATCTTTGGTGATATATGGATGTTTGGAATTATATCCTTTTTCATTAACAGGGAAATCCATTAGAATAGGTGATGACCATTGAGATGTTTTTGTTGCTCTGGTAACATAAAAAATGGCATTGATATTTTTTCCCGTCCAAGATGTGAAATACAGCGTGAGGCCATCTCCTGAAAGCGATGAGGCAGCTACATCCATTTTCTTGGTATTGGTTTCAATTCTCGAAATGGTATTTGATTCAAGATTGCCGGAATAAAGCCTAAGAGGATAAATTATTTTTTTTCTTTTATTGATCGTATCTACTCGTGCACTGCTAAAAATTACAGTAGAGTCGCTTAATTTATTTAACGCGAAGCTATTATCTTCCAGATTAAAAGGTGCAGGAAGCCTAGAAACAGAAGTTTTTGCGGGCTTCTTTTTTTGGCCAATCATATTGTTGGCTGTCGTCATTTCCAATCTGGCCTGTTTTGTAAACTCGTCATTTTCTCTATGCCCTTTAAGGAAAATATCTAATTGTTCGATTGCTTTTTCAGGTTGATTATTTGCCTTTAAACATACAGCATACCAAAAACGTAATAAAGGATAATCAACAGTTCTCATAGCGATGCATTTTTCATACATCTTTTGTGCATTTCTGTAATTATGATCTAGACGGAAAGATTCTGCCAATTGATAAGTAAGATATGCCGGATCTACTTTTGGTGGATGCTTAGCATATTTATGACCCGCAGGAACGAAATCGCTGATAATATCGTCGTTCTGAGGATCAAGTGATAGTGCTTTTATGTAAGCCTGTGTTGCTTCAGAATACTCTTGTTTGTTGAATTTTTTGTCTGCACTCTTGCTGGGGTTCTTTTTAAATTGTGCATGTACTTCAATGCTTTGCGAAAGGATACAGCAAAAAAGCAAAAACTTTATACTTGTAAAAATAGTTAAGTTGGCAGTCTTATACATATTAGTCCAGATTCAGGAACAATAATTATCCCGGCAAAAATTAATAATTGCACGGTTCATATCCCTAACTTATAACAATAGTTTTCTATTTGAATAATTGTAATTCAAATTCATGCAAAAGATACAGAAGCGAGACGAGAAAATGAAATCTTTAATCGTTTTTTCATAAAAAAGAGAGCATTTTAAGCTGATACATAAAGCTCACATAAATTTACAGCTACAAATTATAATTTATGTACAAGTAACTTAATTTTAAATGAATTTAAAACTACTGAACAATGTAAGACTAATAAGACGAACTTTATTTAATAATTTTTTTCATGCGACCAATATCAATTCCGCCCTACATCCAAAAAAGCTGGAGTTTAAATTTCTCTTCAGAAGAAACTTTTCAGCAAATTCGGGAAGCTTATTCAGTTTTGTCTAAATCAGCTGAAATACCTGAAGTATCAGTAGTTATTCCTGCATACAACGAAGAAAAAAACATTATTCAAACTTTATATTCTTTATGCCATAATGTATCTACAAGATCGGTTGAGATTATTGTGGTAAATAATAATTCATCTGATAATACAGAGGCTTTGGTACTAGCAACTGGAGTAAAGTGTGTTCGCGAAACAAAGCAGGGAATTACGGCCGCAAGAAATGCTGGATTAGCAGCAGCAAAAGGAAATTATATTTTAAACGCAGATGCGGATTCAATTTATCCCAAAGATTGGATGGAAGAAATGGTTAAACCCTTAGTACAAGACGAAAATATTGTTTCAGTCTATGGAAGATTTTCATTTATCCCGATAGGGAGTACAGGAAGATTCACTTATTTTTTTTATGAATATTTTGCTGATTTCATGAGAAGCTTAAATAAATATCTAAAAGATGAAGCAGTCAATGTATATGGATTTAACTCAGGATTCAGACGTCAACAAGGTTTGAAAGTTGATGGATTTAATCATCCTGTAGGTACAAATGAAGATGGATGGCTTGCTGTAAAGTTACGAGATACCTTAAAAGGAAAATTATTTTGTGTAACAAACACAAGAGCTTTGGTATGGACTTCTGATAGAAGAATTCAGATAGATGGAGGACTATGGAAAGCGACCTTCGCCAGATTAAAGAGAATATTTTCAAAAAAACAAGGCCCAGAAAGAGCGGATCTTTAATTAAGATCGCTAAAGTCCGAACGCATTTGTCGAATTACTTTATTTAAAACAGTACTCACTTCTGTTACCATTTCAAGAATTGATTCTTTGCTCTCTTTTATTTCACCTTTTAATTCCAGTTTTCTGATTATTGTTCCTATAGAAGCAATGCCCATACTGTCAATAGTTGATTTCATTTTATGTGCAATGAAACCCACTTTTTCCCACTCTTCATTTGAAGCTGCATCCATTAACTTTTTGAGATCCAAAGGAATGGTTTCTAAAAATAATTTTATCATGGTTCTTACAAAAGCAGGGCTGTTTTTTCCTATAACATTTACCATTGTAAGATCATATATTTTGCTTTCCTCATCACTTGTTTTTACAAGAGTGGCTGCACTTTCTACATCAACATCTTTATGTTGAATGCTACTGTTTTTTGAAGGCTTTAAAAATTTGCTGATGACCTTATACAAACGTTCTTCGGTATATGGTTTTGTGATGTAATCATTCATGCCTGCATTCAAATAGCGTTGATCATCTCCTTTCAACGCATTTGCAGTAAGTGCTATGATGGGAATTTTTGATTTATCTTCTATATCAAGTCTGCGAATGGTTTGTGTTGCAACAATACCATCCATCTCAGGCATTTGAATATCCATCAAAACAAGGTCGTAATGTTGTTGTTTTACACAGTTAACTGCTTCTACACCGTTATTAGCAATGTCGACATAAAAGCCCCAGGATTCAAGAATATGTTTGGCGAGAAATTGATTTAATTCAACATCTTCTGCTACCAGAACTCTTTTCTTTCCCATATCACTGAAGTTCACTTCAACTTTTAATTCTTCTGCCAATAAATCAATAGATCCTACCGCATAAGGTAAAGTAAAGTTGAAAGTGGTTCCGGAATTTTCTTCACTGTGAGCAGATATTTTTCCACCTTGTAATTCAACCAGATTTCTACAGATGGAAAGCCCTAAACCTGTACCGCCATATTTTCTTGTTGTATCACTTGACGCTTGAACAAAAGGATCAAAAATTACTGAAAGTCTGTCATTGGGAATTCCGATACCGGTATCTTTTACTGAAAAACTGATGACTACTTTTTCCGAATCTTTTTCGAGTAGAGAGGCACTTACGATTATCTTTCCTTCCTGTGTAAATTTGAGCGCATTACTCAATAAATTATTTAATACCTGACTCAATCGGTATGGATCTCCCTGAATGACAAGATCGTTCGGAAGATTATTCGTGAAATCCAGGTGTAAGCCTTTTTCTTCTGCCTTGTATTGGAATGATTGGATCGTCGTCGTTATTTTTTCTGAAATTCTGAAGTGAACATTTTCAAATTCAAATTTCCCCGAAGCGATCTTTTCAATATCCAATACATCATTTACAATGATCAATAAATTATTTGCCGATTCTGTAATGAGTTTTGTATAATTCTTTTGCTGATTGTTTAAGGAAGTTTTTGCCAATAAGCCAGCAATGCCTAGAATTCCACTCATCGGAGTTCGGATCTCGTGGCTCATATTAGCCAAGAATATTTCTTTTGCACGTGATGCATCTTCAGTCAATTTCTTTGCTAATACCAATTCATTTTCAGCCTGAATGCGTTCAGTAATATCCTGTGAAAATCCAATTACATATGGCTCTAAACCTTCTTCTTTCACTTTATAATTCTGATATAAAAGGAATAATTTATTTCCATTTTTTTGAACGACCCTAAATACGCCGTTTACCCTTTCTTCTGCATTAATTTTGTCCAAATATTCAGGCTGAAATTTATCTGAATCTTTTTCCGGTATAAATGTTTGTAATTTTTTTCCAACCAATTCTTCTACGGAATAGCCCAGTGCTTCACAAATAGCAGGATTTACTGATAATATCTTACCCTGCATATCATGTGTGCAAATCAGTGCCTGACTGTAATTAAAAAGATCACGATAGCGTTTCTCATTTAGTTTTAATTTCTCTTCAATACGTTTCCTTTCAGTGATATTTAACCCATAACCGATCACTAATTTGATCTCACCTTTTTCATCCATCACCGGATACATATTTCTTAGGTGATATTCAATTTTACCATCTGGTTGTACTAATTGTTCTTCCCAGGAATTCAATTTCTTTGACTTGAGCACTTTGTTGAAAACAGCCCTTCTGCCTTCTGCAACGCTGATAGGTTTGTTCTTCAGTAAACAATAATCTTCATCTCTTTTCCCGATAAGCCATTTTCTTAATTCTGGATCTTTGATGGCAATCGGGTTGAGGAATAAATAAGTATGGTTTACATCAAAAACTGCAATATCGGCTGGAATTTGATTTAAGATATCTTCATAAAATCTTCTCTGATCTTCTAATTTTTTTTCAGCTAATTTTTTCTCAGTAGTATCTAGAATAATGCCCGTGAATATTCTTGAACCATCTTCTATTTCATAAGAAAAGGAAGCTGTTGAAGAATGCCACATGATCCCTTTTTTAGGAGTTAAAAGCCTGCCTTCGATCGAAAAAGGTTCGTTTGTGTTTTTTGTGTGATTGATTTTTTCTATGTAAAATTTCTGATCGTAAGGATGAATATAATTTACTCTGTTTTTTGTAAATTCTTCGGCTGTGATCCCAAATATTTTTTCTATGGTAGGGCTGATAAATTTAAATCCATGAGTGCCATCTGCTCTGAAAATATATTCATACACAACACCCGGAACATTTTCTGATAAGGATCTGAATTGCTTTTCACTTTGTTCTAGTGTTAATGCTATTAATTTTCGTTCAGTAACATTTGTATGTGTCCCTATTAGTCGCAATGGCCTTCCATCTAGTGTTCTGCTAATGACCATGCCTCGGTCTAGTATCCATAAAAAGTCGCCATCTGCATTTTTAATGCGGTATTCCCTTTGGTGATGAGTGATCAGTCCGCTTTCATATTCTTTATCTGTTTCCTCTATCAGCATAAGATCATCAGGATGTATCCTGCTTGTCCATTCATACAATTGATTTTTAAAATTTTCATCCGTATATCCAAGCATCCTTTTATAACCCGAGGAAAAATAAACTTCACCTGTTTGAAAATTATATTCCCATACGCCATCTCCTGCACCTTCCAAGGCAAATTGCCATCTTTCTTCAGCAATCTGTAAAGACTTTTCAACTTCTTTCAAAGAAGTAATATCAGTATGAGTGCCTACAGTTCTTAGAGGCTTACCATCGGCATCTTTTTCAATAACAACACCTCGGTCCAATACCCATTTTACTGAGCCATCCTTATTAAACATTCTGTATTCAAGAGAATGATTATTCAAAGTTCCATGTCGATAACCGGCATCTGTTTTTTCTAATAGATTTCGATCTTCAGGATGTACACTTTTCCACCATATTTCTGCGTTACTGCTTAATTCTTCTTTGGAATAGCCCAATAATTCATTGTTTACCGAAGAAAAATAAGTGGTGTCTTTGATATAATCGTGTTCCCAATAATTGTCACCAATTTTTTCCAGAACAACTCTAAATCTTTTTTCATAATCCAGGATTTTTTGTTCAGATTCCTTACGGGGAGTAATATCTTCTTCCAAAGCAAAAAACTGTACTACTTTGCCGTTTTTATCAAATAGAGGCTGACCTGAAATTTTTACCCAATATGCTTTTCCATCTTTAGAATAATTGATTATTTCGCATTCGAAAGAATTAGCAGCTCTAATTTTTTCACGTAAATACTCTATCGCAACAGGGTCGGTATCTTTTCCCTGCAAAAAACTTCCTGGCACTTTTCCAATGACTTCACTCAGGGTATAACCACTTATTTTTTCAAAAGATTTATTTACCCATTGAATTTTAGCATTGGCATCAGTTACAATAACACCATTAATTGTTTCTTCTGCAATAAGAGATAAACGTTTTAACTCATCACGCTGATTGTTTAATGTTTTTAATAATTTTTTTATATCCGAGTTAACAATCTCCTGCGTTTTTAAAACATGTAAAAGGTCCATTAACGGATCATGAATGGCAAAGTCATTCAAATTTAAATTTGCAGTTGTAACTTCTTCTACTGTATCGAACCAAGGGGAGCCAATAAATAAAAGCTGATTTGTTTTTTGAAGATATTCAAATTGACCTTTCAGGTTTATTTTATGTTCTTGTTTAGGTTCTATTACTATGAGTTGATTCGCTAATTCCTTCAATTCCTGAAAGGAGGGATTATTCAGTTCAGGTCGCCTAATTGTAAAACTGTTATTGAAGTTTTTATTTTGCTGGGTTATTGTAAAAAGTTTAGATAAGGATTTTCCACACTTGTTAATGCTTTCGTCAGCATCAATAAGTAAGTAAAATGGGAAAAGCCTATTAAACTGATCCTCCTCAAATGAAAAAATTGATGCACTCATAGGATGATATTACCAACTGATTTTAAAAATTTCATGATCTTTACCTTCGGATCTGCTTTCAAGCAGATCAATGCTAGTACTAATGTTATATAATTTGCTGAGTCCTTGTAAAAGTCCGCGAACAAATTCCTGCAAGCCTTTTCTGTTTGAAATATAGTGGACAAATAAACTCGTTTCCTCAATATTGGTTATTCTGAATTCGGGAGGTGTTAGCTTAGGATAAATAACCATTACCCTATTATGAAATAAAGGTAGGTGGATCAGAAATTCTTTCAGATTTGTGCCCCCTGTTTCCATCAAAGCGCCATATTTTTCCTTTCCCGTATTCAGTACCCAAAACTCTCCAAGAGATATCAGAATCTCACCAATCGAAACATTCAGTTCTTCTGCTGCGGCGCCTGCAAGTTGATAGGTAATATCGTCATCATATGATTCGTGACTCATAAAAAAATCAATATCCACACCGCTTTTCTGTTTAATGATATCCCATTTATGAATACCAAAATCACGGATGATCAGTTCTTCAATAGCTTTGTTTACAATCCCGTACATCGTTCTACTAGTAACTGTTTAAAAATACTTTAAGCCCACTATTAAATACTGTTTTTTTCAGCATAAAACAGAATAGTTAGCTGGCATATTACAAGGTAGGTTTTTTTACTAAAATTTACTGTAATTATGTTTAATAAGGCTGAAGATCCGTTAAATACAAAATTAATTTCTGGCAAGTCATAATCTTTGTAAATTACATACATATTCTAATGTATAACTTAAAATCGATGTGATGAGCTTTACGAATTCCGACCGCCCCAAAATTTTAGTAGTGGAAGATGACATTTATATGCAGACCATTTTGAATGAATATCTTAATGGTATTTTTGATGCTGAGATTTGTAATAACGGTGTTGACGCATTATCATTTTTACAAAACGAAAATATACCGGATCTGATTATTTCCGATTTAAATGTACCGAAACTCAACGGCCTTGAATTAATTGCTCAGGTTAAAGCAAGTGATTTTTTTAATTCCATTCCCATCATGATCTTATCGGGTGAAGAAAGTTCAGAAATGCGTATAAAGTGTTTAAATGCCGGGGCTGATGATTATGTTGTAAAACCGTTTAATCCGCGAGAACTAGAGGCCAGAATAAGAGTTATTTTAAGAAGGATGGGAAAATAAAACGGCTTTAATCCAAATGCTATGAGCAATAATAATCTTACCGATAAAAGTTCACAGGTTATAGCGCTGATCAACTGTAATGAAGTTATTCATTCTTTAATCTTGAATATTAACCTGGGCGGGAGGCAGGTTCGTTCTTTTCAAAGCGGACTGGACTTCAGTAATCAATGGGATAAACAAAAGTTGAATGTAGTTGCCATCATTTCTAAAAGCGAAGTGCTGGCACCTGGGGGAATTTCATTATTAGAAAATATTCTTCGAAAAAAGAAGAATAATATCCCTTTCTTTTTGATAAGTCAGCATTTTAATGATAATATTTCAAAGTTGGCACTTCGTTCAGGCATTGCTGAAGTTTTTGTTTTGCCACTTAGTATATTAAAAATTGATACCAGAATTAATTTTTTAATAGAACATTGGAAAGATATTAATAACAAGAGTGAAAGCAATTCCTTTAAACCCTATAAGACTCCTTTCATTAAAAGGGTATTCGATATTTTCTTTGCTGGGTTAGCACTTCTTTGTTTATCACCTGTTTTTTTAGTAGTGTATATTTTGATTCGGCTTGAATCGAAAGGCCCTGCTTTTTATTATTCTTTGAGGGTTGGAACAGGTTACCGTGTATTTAAATTTTTCAAGTTTAGATCTATGTATGCTGATGCAGATAAAAGATTGAAGGATCTGAAACATTTGAATCAATATGCTGAAGCAAAAAAAGAAAATGATGCAGAGCCCGAAATTGGCGATGATGGAATGTATTTGTGTGATGAATGCAAGCGAATGGGTACAAAGTGTCAATTTCCACTATACGCAGATAATATAGAATGGTGCGAAAAGCAATTCAACGATTCTAAAAGAAATAAAAGTTCTGCATTTATTAAATTAAAAGATGATCCTCGAATAACTAAAGTGGGTAAGGTTATTCGTAATACAAGTATTGATGAATTGCCACAATTATGGAACGTGATAATTGGCGATATGAGCATCGTGGGCAACAGACCTCTACCTTTATATGAAGCAGAAAAATTAACTACTGATAAATATGCTTTGCGGTTTATGGCTCCGGCAGGGATTACGGGTTTGTGGCAGGTAGAAAAGCGTGGAAAAGGAGAAATGAGCGAAGATGAGAGATTGATGTTGGATAATGTGTATGCACAAAATCACAGTTTTTTGAATGATATAAAATTGATTCTTAAAACAATTCCGGCATTGTTTCAAAAAGAAAATGTATGATTTAGCATTAACGCTTTGGATCAAAATTTTTTTTGCAATCTTTTTAGTGAACTTAAATTGAACTGTAAAAGGAAGTGCAAAGACGGTGTGTAGAAAAAAAAGCCTTTGTTTACTATTTTTTTAAACTCTTTCCCACTCCTGTTTTTCAAAATTATATTGTTTGATTACTCTAGCAGGATTGCCCACTGCCACAGAAAAAGGAGGGATATCTTTTGTAACAACAGCTCCTGCTGCGATCACACTATGTTTTCCAATGGTAACCCCAGATGTGATAACTGCATTTGCAGCTATCCAGCATTCATCTTCAACAGTAATAGCTGCGGTTAAAATCTTTTGATCTTGAATGGGTATTGTAATGTCGCGATATTCGTGATTTAATGCACTGGCAACAATATTTTGAGCAAAGATTACATTATTACCAATGGAGATAGGGCCGATGATGGTATTGCCCATTCCAATTAAAGTATTATGGCCAATAATGACATCGCCAACGCCATTATTGATAGTACTGAAATCTTCAATGGTAGAATGATCGCCCAAAATAAATTGATTGAATGGCAATACATCAACTCTGGTTCTTGACCTGATTTTTGCACCTTTCCCTCTTTTATGTATGAAAGGATTTATAAACCATTTCACCCAAAGCCTTGGCCTGGCTTCATTTGCGGGAATCAGCATCCGATGAACAAATTTTTTAATTCTGGGGCTATTTTTTATGGAATCTTTTAAAGACATGGCATTGAAATGAAATACTTTTCAAGTTATATATTTTTTTGCTTTTTACCATGATATTATGGGTGTAACAGCAAAATATCTTATGCGGCTTGTTATTATAACATAAAAAGCAATAATCATAATTAAAACCGTTCTTTTTATTACCTTTAAAAAGCATAACGAATAATGCTGACTGAATGATTACAGAAAGCAAATTGAAGAATATTCAAAACATAAGATCCATGCCGCTAACTGGTGAAAGTTTTTTATCAATAAAGCATCCGAAATTAATCGTGAAGTATAAATGTTTTTTAACTCTTTTATTTGTGTGTGTGATGATTTCCGGAACAGCACAGGAATCCATGCTACGTGAAGTAAATTATCAATTGCTGCAAAGACTAATAGACACTGCTAAAGCAAAATACCCAAATATCAGAGCATTTGAGCATCGTATCAATATTGCCAATGAAAATTTGAAAAAAGCTAAATTAAGCTGGTTTGATGTACTTACGTTTTCGATGTCATACAGCCCAACACAAACAACGACAATTGTGAGCCCAACATTAACGGGTTTTCAAGTAGGTGTTTATTTCAATGTAGGTAGTCTGATCGTTAAACCAAATAATATTCGCCAGGCAAAAGAAGAAATGAAGATCACTTATTTGAATAAAGAACAGGAGCTTTTAAGTATCGAAGCTCAGGTTAAAACACGTTATTTTATTTATGTTAAAGCGCTCACTACTTTAAAATTACAATCGCAAATGGTATTGGATGACGATGGGCTATTGAAACAGGTAAAATATAAATTCGAAAAGGGGGAAGAGAATTTTGAGAGTTATACAAAGGCTTTACTTAGCCTTTCAAAATCACGACAAGATGTTATTGAAACGGAAGGAGAAATGCTGATTGCAAAAGCCAATCTAGAAGAACTTATTGATAAAAAACTTGAAGACTTTCATTAATGGAACTATCTAACTTTTTAAAACTTCTAAACAGGCAAAGGTTCATACTTATTGCTGTACCACTTATAGCCATAGGCCTTGCTTTTTTTCTTGTGCGGAAACTCCCGGATACATATACTTCACATGGGCGATTAGCAACAGGATTAGTGGATCAATCACAGCAAGAACTAATCAATAATAATCAAACAAATTCAGATGATAATAAGATTACTCAGCAGTTCAGTAATCTGATTCAGATGATGCAGCTGAAAAAAATATATGATCAGGTTTCTTATAAATTGATCATTCATGATCTCACGGATGATTCTCCTTATCGCCAGCCAAGTAAGCTGCTAAAGGAACTGGGCAAAGAAGCTAAGAAGCATGCATTTGAGGTGTTTACAAAAAAATATAAACTAAGAGAACCGCTTTCTCTCTGGAATGCAGATGAAAAAGGCTTGAATGAACTGCTCGTTTCAATGGGGTATGATGAGCCGAAACTTAAAAATAAAATGGTGATCTATCGTGCCAATAGTAGCGATTTTATTGACATTGAATTTGAATCAGATTCGCCTATGCTGTCAGCGTATGTAATTAATACTTTGTGCAATGAATTTATTGTTTATTATTCCTCTTTGGTGAGGGAGAATGAAATGAAAGCTGTTGCTTTTTTAGACAGCTTGATGAAACAGAAGAAAAATGCGATGAATGGCGAAATGCAGGAATTGAAGAATTATAAAATAGTCAACCGCGTTTTAAATTTAAATGAGCAGGCAAAAAGTTTATATGGTCAGCTTGCTGATTTTGAGACAAGAAGGGAAATAACAGAAAAAGATATACTGGCTTTTACAGGCGCTTTAAAAAGTATAGACGAAAAATTTAACCCGCAGGATAGGAAATATCTCGAGAGTACACTTACTAAAATCAATCAGGAAATAATTGCCACAAAAGACAATTTAAAACAGGCATCTCAGGATTACATAAGAAGTAATTACGATTTAAAATATAAGAACAAGATTGATTCATTGCAAAACACACTTTCTACACAGATCAATCAATCTACTGATAAATATATTTTAAACCCTCTAGCTGCAAAGGAAAGTCTTGTATTGCAGAAATTAAACCTTGAAGTTCAGTTAGATATTGCAAAAAATAGTATTGGCACATTGAACGATCAAATGAAAAAATTGAATGAGAAATTTGATAAGTTGGTGCCTCATGAAGCTGTGATCCAATCATTCGAAACAGAAATTGATATTGCCAGTAAAGAATATATTGAGATATTGAAGAAATTCAATCAAACCAGTCTGGAGTCAAGCTTTTCAGTACGACTTCGTCAAATAGAATTAGCGATGCCGGGAGAAGCACAGCCATCTAAAAAAATGATGATCGTTGCATTAAGCGGCATGTTGAGTTTTATTTTTACTATAGTGGTGATGTTTATCTTATTCTATCTGGATGATAATATTAGAACGCCTAAAGAACTCGCCGATAAAACACAATTACCCGTACTTGGTTTTTTACCTTCTTATAATGAAGCTGTTATTGATCTGGAACAAATTTGGCATACTGATAACGAAGCTGATACAAGTTCGGTTAAGAAGAGGATCGAGTTCAGAAATTCAATACGAGCCTTGCGATTTGAAGTCGAGAAGGTATTAAATGGTAGCAAAATTGTTCAGATAACAAGTCTTAAACCAGGTGAAGGAAAAACAGTAGTAGCCATGAGTTTGGCTTATGCCTTTTCTTCCATTAATAAAAGAGTTTTACTATTAGACCTAAATTATGAAAATCCGGAAATTACTAAGATCACAAAAACAAAAATTTTCCTGCGAGATTATTTGAATGATAAAATCACTTTTGAAGATGCACATACTGAAAATAAAATAAATGTAATTGGCGCTTACGGAGATGATGTTGCAATTTCTGTATTTGAAATGGGGCAAACTGAAGCTGCTATGCGGGATAAATTAAAAAGAATCGAAAACTTGTACGATATCATAATCGTTGAAATTTGTTCTTTAGACAATATAAATAGTGTGAAGGAATCGGCCCTTTTTGGGGAATTTATGATGACTGTTTTTGAAGCAGGTCAAACTATCACTGCAGAAAAGAACGAAAAAATAAAATATCTGAAAAGCCTTGATAAAAAATTCATTGGCTGGGTAATGAATAAGGTAATTACTGAAAAGGGACCGAA
>CAIKTE010000267.1 GCA_903830285.1 uncultured Chitinophagaceae bacterium
CGGGGTTCATACCATTGATTTAAATAGAATTAAATTACAGGCGGGACAGGGCAAAGGCAAAAGCGCCCAGGGAAACTGCCGCGGAGGTTCCAAGCCTTGAAATTCCAACCCCGATTTTTTTCCCGGGGTCATACTGTACAGTTGTTTCAGAAAAAGATAAAGGTATCTATGATGCCATGAATAAGGGTATCACTCTAGCTAACGGAGAGATCATTGGCATACTGAATTCGGATGATTATTATGCAGATGATTCGATCATCGAAAAAGTGGTTCGCTTATTTGAAGCAACGGATTGTGATGCAGTGTATGGTGATCTGCTGTATGTTGATAGTGATGACACAGCAAAGATCAAGAGAAAATGGATCGCAGGTAAACACAGCAAGCGATCATTTTTATTTGGATGGATGCCACCGCATCCTACTTTCTTTGTAAAAAAAATATATATAATAAGCATGGTGTATTTAATTTGCAGCTGGGAAGCGCGGCAGATTATGAATTGATGTTGCGGATGATCTATAAACAGGGTATCAAGGTTTCTTATTTAAATGAAGTGATCGTGAAAATGCGGACAGGTGGTGTAAGTAATAAAAATTTGCAAAACCGCTTATTGGCCAATAAGAATGATAAAAAGGCATGGATGATCAATGACTTGAAACCTTATTGGTTTACGATCATTTTAAAACCAATGAGGAAGATTGTTCAGTTTATTTGATTGACACTTAACTATAAAGGTCGACTGTCATGCTGAGGCACTCGAAGCATGATTCAAGAAACTCACGGTTACTAAGTTCACCCTTCGAGAACCTCAGGGTGACATTGTGAATATAGAGTGACATTCAACAAAGAAAAGAATTCAACACATTTAATAAAAAAAGTATAAATGAAAGTAGCATTAGTAACAGGGATCACAGGTCAGGATGGAGCTTATTTGGCGGAGTTTTTATTAAAGAAGGGATACCAGGTTCATGGTATCAAAAGAAGAAGTTCCTTATTCAATACGGGAAGGATCGATCATTTTTATGAAGACCCGCATGTACCGCATCGTCATCTGACATTGCATTATGGAGATCTGACAGATAGCACGAATCTCATCCGTATCATTCAGGAAGTGCAGCCCGATGAGATCTACAATCTGGCCGCAATGAGTCATGTGGCTGTTAGTTTTGAAACACCGGAATACACGGCCAATGCTGATGGTATTGGTACATTGAGAATACTGGAAGCGGTTCGTTTACTCGGACTGATCAAAAAAACAAAGGTCTATCAGGCATCAACTTCTGAACTGTACGGATTGGTGCAGGCCGTACCGCAAAGTGAAACAACACCATTCTATCCGCGTTCACCCTATGCGGTAGCAAAAATGTATGCTTACTGGATCACGGTCAATTATCGTGAAGCTTATAATATGTTTGCATGCAATGGTATTCTATTCAATCATGAATCTCCGCAAAGAGGGGAAACATTTGTAACCAGAAAGATCACACGTGCAGTAGCAAAGATCGCTTTGGGTTTACAGGACACTTTGTTTTTAGGAAACCTGAATTCAAAAAGGGACTGGGGCCATGCAAAAGATTATGTAGAAGGCATGTGGCTGATCTTGCAGCAGGAAGTGCCGGAAGATTTTGTTTTGGCAACAGGCATTACAACTGAGATCAGAGAATTTGTGCGGCAGGCATTTGCAGAAGCCGGAATTGAAGTGGCATTCAGAGGTAAGGATGAAAATGAAGAAGGATATATTGTAAAGAACAATGGCGAATACAAAGTGAAAGAAGGGGCCGTGGTTGTAAAAGTGGATCCGAGGTATTTTAGACCTACAGAAGTTGATCTCTTAATTGGTGATGCAACAAAAGCAAAAGAGAAATTAGGATGGACACCTAAATATTCTTTAGCCGAAATGATCAAAGAGATGGTGGCAAGTGATCTGGATATATTTAAGAAGGAAAAGCATTTGAAAGAAAGTGGGTTTGAGATAAAGAATGAATTTGAATGATCCTCCTTCGCTACTCCTTCGCCTAGGCTACG
>CAIKTE010000268.1 GCA_903830285.1 uncultured Chitinophagaceae bacterium
CTGTTTTAATTAAATGACATAACAATTCAGCTTTTTGTGATTTATTACATAAATACGCAATTTGCTCAACTTTCTCGGCAGCAGTATTTCTGGGAGCAACTTCAACTATAATTTTCTTCTGTTGATGTTTACAAGCCAAAGCGAATTGTACAAATATGAATGCTAAAATAAGATAGCTAGTTTTCATAAAATGGTTTATGCTCCAATATATAAATTACTAAATGTATTTGCAAATATTATTATCGCCAGAAAACCTCCAGCTTGTCATATAAAAAAAGAGGCAAGAAAAACTTTCTTGCCTCTTTTAAATTATTAAAATAAAATTATGCGTTACGGTTGATGCAATTCAAATCATCGAATGCAACTTCCAAACGTTTAATGAAACTTTCTTCTCCTTTGCGTAACCAAACACGTGGATCGTAGTATTTTTTATTTGGTTTATCAGCTCCTTCAGGATTACCTAATTGTGCTTGCAGGTATGCTTCATTCTTTTTGTAGAAATCTTTAACACCATCCCAGAAAGCCCATTGCATATCGGTATCAATATTCATTTTAATGGCACCGTAGCTGATGGCTTCACGAATTTGATTCTGTGGAGAACCGCTACCACCATGGAATACAAAGTAAACAGGTTTTGGTCCGGTCTTTAATTCTTTTTCAATGAACACCTGACTGTTGTGAAGAATTTCAGGTTTCAATTCAACATTCCCCGGTTTGTAAACACCGTGTACATTACCAAATGCTGCTGCAATAGTAAACAGGTTGCCTACTTTGCTTAATTCGGTATAAGAATAAGCAACGTGTTGTGGTTGTGTATATAATTTTTCATTATCAACAGCACTGTTATCAACGCCATCTTCTTCACCACCGGTTACACCCAATTCAATTTCAATACTCATGCCCAATGGAGCCATACGTTTGAAGAATTGAACTGAAGTAGCAATATTTTCTTCTATTGGTTCTTCAGAAAGATCCAGCATATGTGAACTGAATAAAGGCTGTCCTTTTTCTTTATAGAATTGTTCGCCTGCATCAATTAATCCGCTGATCCAAGGCAACCATTTTTTAGCGGCGTGATCGGTATGCAATACAACAGGAACACCATAAGCTTTCGCTACAGTGTGAATATGCTGTGCACCTGAAATACCTCCCAGGATATTTGCCTGTAATTTATCATTCGGCATTCCTTTTCCGGCCATGAATTGTGCACCGCCATTAGAAAACTGGATCATTACTGGTGAATTCACTTTAGCTGCTGTTTCCAAAACGGCATTGATCGTATCTGTGCCTGTTACGTTTACTGCAGGTAATGCAAATTGATTGTCTTTTGCATCGTTGTACAATGCTTCTAATTCTTTTCCGAACAATACCCCGGCTCTGTATTTTGCCATGATAAAAATGTTTTTTTAATGATTGAAATAGTTGCTTTTTTTAAAATCTGCCGCAAGATAAGAATAGTTATTACAAACGCTTGTTAGCATTGCCGGCGAAATTATTGCAACGATTAGTAAGAAATGCTGCGTTTTGTCATTTGTTGAAAATAAATTGAAGCATTTTTTACCACATAGGAACATAGAGAAAGCAAAGGCCACATAGAAATTTGACTATGTATTCTATTGCTCCTATGTTCCTATGTGTTTAATTATTTTATTTCGCCAGACTATGTATCACGTCGTATTTAGTAACAATATGATAAGCTCCTGTTTCGTCTTTAGCAAGCACTGCACCATTTTCTTTGGTGATCAAACTACCCAGTCTTTCCACCGGTGTTTCAAAATCTACAACAGGGTAGGCGTGTTCCAATACACTTTCAACCGTAACATGTTTTATTTCAGGATTACTGAATACTTTCTGAAACAATCCGCTTTCGCTTACTGAACCAACGATAACAGCATCATTCATCACAGGGATTTGTTCAATATCATATTTTCTCATCAACTCAACAGCTTCTGCAACGGTTTGTGAAGGTTTCACGGAAACAAGTCTGTTCGCTTTTCTTCCGTTCACGATGTCTTTAAATGTTTTTACTTCTAAGAAACCGCGTTCCATCATCCATTGATCGTTATAGATCTTTCCAACATATCGGCTGCCATGATCATGAAATACACAAACCACCAGATCGTCTTTTTTCAATTTGCTTTTTAACTGCATCAATCCTTGAATACAACTGCCTGCACTGTATCCGCAGAATAAGCCTTCTTCCTTAGCGATGCGTCTTGCCATTACAGCACCGTCCTTATCCGATACCTGTTCAAAATAATCGATCACACTCATATCATAATTCTTCGGAATGAAATCTTCTCCGAACCCTTCACTGAAATAAGGATGTACTTCATTCATATCGATCTCTCCTGTCCTGAAATATTTGGTGAGCAAACTTCCGTGCACATCAATGGCCCAGACCTGTATATTGGGATTTTTTTCTTTCAAATACATCGCTGCTCCGGTGATAGTGCCACCAGTTCCGGCAGTGCAAACAAAATGCGTGATCTTACCTTCTGTCTGCTTCCAAATTTCCGGTCCGGTTGATTCATAATGCGCCTGCCTGTTCGCCAGATTATCGTACTGATTCATGTGATAACTATTGGGCACTTCTTTTGCCAAACGTGCCGCAACACTATAATAACTCATCGGATCTTCGGGCAATACATTGGTTGGACAAACGATCACTTCCGCACCTACAGCCTTTAAAATATCAGCCTTCTCCTTGCTTTGTTTATCGGTGGTAACAAAAATGCATTTGTAACCTTTTACGCAGGCAGCCAATGCTAGCCCCATACCGGTATTGCCGCTGGTACCTTCAATGATGGTGCCGCCGGGCCTTAATTTTCCTTCCTGTTCGGCCACTTCCACCATTTTCAAAGCCATGCGGTCTTTGATGGAATTGCCCGGATTAAAATAATCCACTTTTGCCAAAACGGTGCAGGGGAGGTCCTTGGTAATTTTATTTAATCTGATCAGTGGTGTATTGCCGATCGTTTCTAAAATGTTGTTCTTAATATCCATTCATGATCTGTTTGCTGCAAATGTACTGTTTTGGAAAAACTAACAATAGTTAGTTGCGAAATAATGCTGAAGCAATAGCAATATGTATTTATAAACCTGACAGGATTTCATTCAAAAAGCAAGCTTTTTGATAGGGCATCGCTTCGGCTGGTGTTCGACTGAGGTTCGAAGGCGCTTCGACCGTCTTTATTTTGGACTATTATTGAAAGGATGATGATTTTCTGCCGTCCTGACATAAAAAACACAGCCTCTAAAATGCAATTACAATGAGCGTCAAAGTCTCTCCGATGAATGTCGAAGTCTCTCCGTTGAGTGTCCAAGTCTCACCGATGAGTGTCAAAGACTCAGAGATGAGTGTCCAAGTCTCATCGATGAGTATCAAAGACTCTCTGTTGAGTGTCTAAGTCTCTCCGATGAGTGTTGAAGTCTCTCGGATGAGTGTCCAAGTCTCACCGATGAGTATCAAAGACTCTCCATTGAGTGTCAAACCCTCACCGTAGAGAGTTAAAACCTCTCTGCCGGCTAACTATAAAATCTTTCAAATCTCTTTAATGCTTTAACCAGATTTTGTATGGCAGTTTCACTTAATTTATTTTCAAATTCCCAATCTTCGCCGGCAATGGCAATGGTGAAAGCAATCGGTTCTTTTTGAAATAATTCTTTGGCTAAATACAAAATGGTTTCGGGTGATTGGCTATGTGATGAAAAATAAAAGTGGTTGACAAGTTTGCTTTCGGTTATTTCAAAACCTTTAGCTATAGGTTGATGCGAAGCATCTACAAAAAAAACGGTTTCATATTGACCGATCAAATGTGCATCTTCGATTTGAAGCTGATAACGATATTCACAGACTGTATTGGGCAGTTGTTGTTGCTCAATTTTTTCTGCAAATTCCCAACCCAATCCGTCATCATTTCTTCCTTTATTACCGATGCCGATCACTAACGTGGATGATTTAATTTTTAGTTCGTGTATCAATTAATTCTGCTTTACTATTATATAATTCTACGCGCAATGACATTTGGCCAATTGCCTGTGTGGCACAACTCAGACAAGGATCGTAAGCCCGAATGGCAACTTCCACTTGATTCAGCATGCCATCTGTAATATTACCTTGTCTGCTGATGACATGTTGGGCTACCCATTTTACTGCTTCATTCATTGCATCATTATTGTGCGTGGTTGAAACGATCAAATTGCAGCGGGTTATCATTCCTTTATCATCAACTTCATAATGGTGTGTTAGCGTTCCTCTGGGCGCTTCGATAATACCTATCCCTTTGTTACGGGGTTTTCCTTGTCGTACTAATTCACCTGACAACAAATCCGGATCATTTAATAGCATTTTCATTTCTTCGGCACAATGCAGCATTTCAATTAATCTTGCCCAATGCGAATACATCGTGGAATTGTTTGTTTTATTTCCGCAAAAATCAAAATAAAATTGCCTTTCTTTTTCTGCTAATGGGGTAGGGATGCGGTCGCAAATATTTAATCGGGCAATAGGCCCAACTCTATTCCAACCTTTTTCTCTTCCAATATTCTTTAAATACGGGAATTTCATATAAGACCAGTTGGCAACAGCCTCTGAAAAATATTCCTGATAAGCATCGGTTGAAATATCGTTCAATATAATATTGCCCTCAAAATCTTTAGCCCGCAATTTTCCATCATATAGATCCAGATCACCTGTATCATTTACCATACCTAAATGACCGGAAGGGAAATAAGCAAATTCATCCAATAACTTTCTATTTTTTTCGTGATAGCCTTTCATGAAATTGATCACCTCTTTCGTCCATTCTATCATCGTATCAATATTCTCAATATTATTACCGTCTAAAAAATAATCTCTCTCTGCTTCAGATAGCGTTTTGTGTACTCCACCCGGCACCGCTAAAATGCCATGAATTCTTTTGCCGGCAAGTGTTTTAATGATCTCTTGTCCAAAGCGTCTCATGGTGATGCCTTTTATAGCGAGGTCTCTATGTTCGGCAGCGACTGCTACAATGTTTCGCTTTTCAACGGGTGCATCCAAACCAAACAATAGATCGGGAGAAGCTAAATAAAAAAAGTGTAAGGCATGCGACTGAAAGACTTGCCCATAATGCAGCAGGCGACGTAACTTTTGGGCAGTTAGAGACAGATCTTTTGGATCAATTCCTACTATTTGATCAATAGCTTTTGCAGCTGCTAAATGATGACTCACCGGACATATACCACAAAGTCGTTGTACAAAAACAGGAGCTTCCCAATAAGGATGCCCTTGAATAAATCGTTCAAATCCTCTAAATTCAACGATGTGAAAAAATGAATCTTTCACTTGTCCGTAATCATCCAAATGGATCGTAACCCTGCCATGTCCTTCCACTCGAGTAATAGGGTCTATGGTTATCTTTCTACTCATAAAATTTTAAATTAGCATCTAAAAAATAAAACATCAAACCATTTTCAATCATACCATTCACTACTTAATCATATTTAAACTCTGAATACAAAATATTATATTCTTCATTCCACAATAAATTTTTAATGGCTTTCCAGATATGGTTTCCATCCGGTGGGCATCCCGGAATAAAATAGTCGATCTTAACTATTTCGTTGCAGGCATATATTCTGTTCAATATTTTGGGTAAGTCTTCATGATAAGGAATGATGGTGCTTCCCGGCTCATTCGTAGTGGAATTGAGATAGGCTTCTTCCAAACATTCACCCAAAGGAATTGAGTTACGCATGGAAGGCACTCCGCCCCAAATAGCACATTCACCTAATGCAACTAAAATATCGCAGTTCTCTCTGAACGCACGTAAAGTTTCCACATTTTCATCATTGCAACAGCCTCCTTCTACGATACCAATATGACAGCGGTGAGAAAATTTTTTGATATCCGTTATAGGAGATTTATCAAAAGAGATCAATTCTATGATATCTAATAGATCAGTGTCAATATCCAGCATAGACATGTGGCAACCAAAACAACCGGCCAATGAACAAGTAGCCACAATTTTTTTCTCCATATTCAATGAAGTTTTCGGCTTGCGCTTTTTTTCATTGAAATTTTTCTGTACTGAATTTTCATCATATTTCCTTTGTCCAAAAGGCATGCTTAAATTTTTGCCTCTAACAATAATGGCTCCCGTAGGACAAAGATTCATGGCTCTCATAGCTTCATCTTCAGTGAGAGTTGCTTCTTGCTCATAGTCAATTCCAACATAGGTCTTATTGCCCCGATCCTGATAAGTAAATACTTTTTTTCCTTCTTTTGTTTTTACATCCACTACACATCGTAAACATTTGATGCAGCGATTATGTTCCAATACCATTCTGCTTGGCTTGTAATCTATGATCCGATCTTTAAATAAATGCGGAAAACGAACAGAAGCAATGCCTAATTCATATCCCATATGTTGTAGATCGCAGTTACCACTTTTTTCGCAAGCCGGACAGATATGATTGCCTTCGGCGAACATCATTTCAACTAAGGCTCTGCGCAGATCTTTCAATTCATCGGTATTGGCTTCAACAACCAATCCTTCTGAAACTCTTTCTGTGCAAGCAGGTTGATACTTCCCGTTTATTTTGCAAGTGCAAACTCTGCAAGTGCCGAGAGGGGGTTGAATGTGTTCAAAATAGCAAAGTGAAGGGATGAAAATTCCATTTTCTTTTGCAACAGTTACCAAATTATCACCTTCATTGGCTTGAATTGGATTACCGTCGATCGTAAAATTGATTTTATTTTCCATAACCTTTTTTAATAAATAAGAACTAAAGACTAAACTAAAACTGATTAATCATTAACTTCTATGGTGCATTAAATTTCTCATAATCTTCCAATGCAGCTTCCATATCAAATTTGAAATTCAAACCATTAAAGTCTTTATCCAGTTTGTTATTGAAATAATCCCTGAATTTGTCCATTGCAAAGATCAAACTGTTGGTAGCTGTTTTACCCAATCCGCAACGGCTTGATTTTTTGATGATTGTTCCCCAATTTTTTAATTCGTCCAGATCATTTTTATTGGCAAGACCATTGATCAATTTTTCTAATTTTCTCTGGATGATAAAATTGCCGGCCCTGCATGGAGTACAAATGCCGCAGGATTCGTTTTTAAAGAAGGTAGAAAAATTTAAAAGCACTTTTCCTAGATCCCGTTGCGAATTAAAGATCATGAACGAACCACCACACCTAATATCTTTATTACCCAACAGATCGAGCATGGAGATACGGCGGAATTTTTCTTTCATTGAAATACATTCACCTGATGGGCCACTGATTTGAATATAAAACGGATCCTGCGCTTCGCAGAGTTCTAATAATTCTGCAACGGTCATTCCCCATTCTATTTCATAAATGCCGGGTAATTTGCAATCGCCTGAAACGCTGATCAGTTTTGTTCCCGGTGACCCCGGAATACCTAATTTGCAATATTCTTCGGCACCCATTTCTATAATATGCGCTACGGCGCAAAAAGTTTCTACATTGTTAATAACGGTTGGATGTTGCATAAACCCACGCTCTACAGGAAAGAACCATTTAGTACGAGGTTCACCCCGCTTACCTTCCAATGATTCAAGCAATGCTGTTTCTTCGCCGCATACATAAGAACCGGCGCCTATTTGAATGCTGATATCAAAATCAAATCCACTGATGTTACCGCAATCTTTCCCTAATAAACAGTTTCTGCGAAAATCATCAATAGCCTCGTTCAGTTTAGGTTCCAACCATCTATATTCTCCTCTCAAATAAATGATCCCTTTCGTAGCACCAATGGTATAGCCACATATCAACATTCCTTCTATTAATGCTTTGGAATTGCTACTAATCAAAACACGGTCTTTGAATGTGCCGGGTTCACCCTCATCGGCATTGCAGATCACATATTTCGGTGTGGCCTTTTGTGATTTAGCCAAATTCCATTTAATATGAGTAGGGAAATTGGCGCCGCCTCTTCCTGTCAATTCCGATTTTTTCAAGCAATCAATTACTCCTGACTGCCCCAATGTTTCTGCATTTTTTAGTGCTTTTCCTTCAGGGAATTCTTTAAAAAAAACGGTTTTGTTATCAGCAGGAGTATAGATATTACTGAATGGTGAATCGCATAGTTGAGCAGGCTCACTTCCTTTTAGTAAGGCATGGATAATTTCTTTTACTTTAATGGAATTGAGATTAGTGAATGGATAAAAATTGATTAGCGCTGCCGGTTCCTGATCACTTAATCCGATGCAGGGAGTGAGAAATAATCCGAAATTGCCGGATCTGTCAACTGAACCAAAACTGGTTTTGGTTTCTCTTTCAAAGGCTTCTTTCACCCTTTGAAAACCTTTCATTTCGCTGACAATGCTATTGTTTAAATAAATAGTGAATTTGCCGGTGGGCTTGCGATGAAAAAAGTGATAGAAAGAAACAACACCTTCAACTTCAACTTTTGAAATTTGATATCGTTGCGATAGTTCGTCTATATCATTATCAGAAATAAAATTATTTCTGATTTGCAATTCCCATAAATTATTCAGCATTTGAGTTTGAGAAAGGTCGCTGGGTAGAGAGGGAGATAATATTCCTGACATAAAAACATTTTTAGATTAGTATAATTAACTAACTCATTTTCCTGCTCAGTTCATTATTCGTAATGGTCGTATGTTAATCCGAAGTTTTAATTTGCTTTATATCTTTCAGCATTTTCATATCGTTATTATTAAATGGTGAAGTAATTAAACCCTGCAACTCAAAGAACAGTTCAACTTAATATTCAAAGTTAGAAAACCAAGTTATAAACGCTATTGAGCTGTATTATAAACGACTGGTTTCTACAGTAAACTAAAGCAAAATATTTTAGAATTTCTATGACTAAGGTCATGATCTCAAGATATAGTAATGCGTTTCTACGCTAATCAAAAAAAGCAAAGCATTTAATAGCTCGTCGCATGAAACTATGCCGAGAAGGCCCTGAAAAATGTGATCCAGAGATCAAAAAGCATCAAAATTGTGCCTGTAAAAGCGGCATTGCGCGATCAGTAATTGCCCATAAATAATTGGAGAAATTATAGAGTAGAAAAGCTTTCTTTTATCTTGCCGCAAAGATCGGCTTCCACCATTTTCTCTGCTACCAGGAACATGTTCATGAATGCAACAGCACTACTGATACCGTGACCAATGATCACAGGCTTCGTAACACCGAGCACAGGCGTACCTCCATAATTTTCGTAATGAAAACGTTGCATATAAGAATCGTGGTGCAGACCGCGTTGTTCGGCTACATCATAAAAACTTTCGGCCATTTTTAAAATAATGTTTCCGCTAAAACCATCGCAGATCATTACATCAGCTTTATCGGTAAAAACATCACGGCCTTCTATATTGCCAATGAAATGTATTTGTTTGTTTTCTTTGAGCAGGGGATAAGTGGCCTGGCATAAGAGGTCGCCCTTGCCTTCTTCTTCACCCACATTCATTAATCCGATCTTAGGATCGCTGATGTTTAAAATATAGTGAGAGTATAAACTGCCCAGAATGGCAAATTGATTGAGTTGTTCGGGTTTGCAATCAACATTCAAACCTACATCCAATATCAAACCTGCTCCGCCATTGATCTTAGGAACGATGGCAGCAATGGTTGGTCTTAATACACCTTCAATTGCTTTAACGACAAACATAGAACCCACCAGCATGGCACCGGTATTTCCTGCACTGATGAAAGCATCGATCTTTCCGGTTGCCAGTAAATGAAAACCGATGGCAATGGAACTCTTTTGTTTTTCTTTTAAGGCTTTGGTAGGATGTTCATGATAGCCGATCACTTCAGGTGCATGAACCGTTTGAATGTTAACTCCGGTAAGAAGATATTCTTCCAATAATGGTTTTACCTGTGCTTCGTCACCTATACAAAATACAGTGGCCGCACCCGGATGTTGAGACAGATATAGTTGTAGGCCTTTCACCGCTTCTAACGGTGCAAAATCTCCACCCATCATATCTATTCCAATATTCATGTGCGTTCTGTTTCCCATTTCACCTTGAAATTACTTAAAATTTTCAGGATGAGACATGTTAAAAAAAGTAAAGCCCTTTTAATTAAAAAAGAGCAATAGTATCTTTTGCAAATACCTTTAGTGGAAGGGTATTAGGCTTTTAAAGGTGCTTTTTCAGCCACCAATTTTCCTTTGTAGAACAATTTACCTTCACTTACATGTGCACGATGGCGTACATGCATTTCACCGGTTGTGGTGTCTTTACTTAAAGTCACTTCTTGTGCAACATAATGCGTTCTTCTCTTTGCACTGCGTTGTTGAGAATGACGACGTTTAGGATTAGGCATAACTCGAAATTTATAGTATCTAAAAAATTATTCTTTGTCTTTAAACTTTTCTAAACCTTTCCAAAGATGATTATTACTGTCTTTCATCACATCTTCTTCCATTTTTCTCAGTGTTTCAAGTACCTCGTTATTGCATTGTGATCCGCCCATTTCTTCAGGGGCGCACATTTTCTGCATAGGTAAACAAAGATTGATGAATTCGTATATCCAGTCGGCCACAAATAAATGACTTTCGCTGCGGCTGATATAATATACATCAGGATCTTCTTCCTGTTCATTCATCAATTCAGGATCATCCACAATTTTTACGATGAGGTTATACTCATCCCAAAGCTGTTTGTTC
>CAIKTE010000269.1 GCA_903830285.1 uncultured Chitinophagaceae bacterium
TCGCTGCGTCTTTGCGTCGTTGCGTGAAATATGTTTTCTCGCTGCGAAGCAGCGACGCAAAGAATAGCGAACTAAAAGCCGAAGTCACATTTACTTCACTCATAACCTACTCCAAATAGAAAGGACTTCATTTCAAACATCATTGTTCTCACTGCGCCTTTGCGCCGCCGCGAGAAAATAAATTTCAACTATCTTGCAGCATAATCATTTTATGAATAGTATCCATCCCCTGGTAAGTATCATTATGGGCAGCGACAGTGATCTTCCTGTAATGCAGGCCGCTGCTGATATCTTGAAGCAATTCAATATCCCTTTCGAATTAACGATCGTTTCCGCACATCGCACTCCCATGCGCATGGTGGAATATGCAGGCAAAGCAAAAGAGCGCGGATTAAAAGTGATCATTGCAGGTGCAGGTGCTGCAGCACATTTACCGGGTATGGTAGCTTCTATCAGCACATTGCCTGTTATCGGTGTTCCTATCAAATCAAGCAATTCTATTGACGGATGGGATTCTATACTCAGTATTTTACAAATGCCTAATGGTATCCCCGTTGCAACAGTTGCACTGAATGCAGCAAAGAATGCAGGCATATTGGCTGCCGAGATCCTTGGCACATACGATGAAAATATCTCTATCGATCTACAGAACTATAAACAACAAATGCAGAATGAGGTCCTGCATAAAGCCGATAAACTAAAAGGCGACTGGCCAAATGAGTTTGATATTTAACCCTACATGGATTAGTTTTTTGTTGCCGGCATTTGTATTTCATAACATCATCGTTGCGTCGCACACTTCATCTTTTGTTCAATAATGAAGAAAAAATATAAAATAATTATTGCTCTAATAATCGGCATAGTAATACTATCAAATACACCACCTGCACAATACATTATCATAATTTTTGAACGCGAAAATGGGTATTATACCTATGCAAGTAAAAATGCACCTAATTCTTTTTATTCAGAACATCTTATGGGACCATGGGAATTAGCCCACTTTTCTATAAGAAAAGACAGTGTGCAATTTATGAACTATTTGAAAGAACACCCAAGGGCTGTAAATGATACACTTTATCGAACCTTCACTAAAAACTCGCTATTTTTTTGGCATTGGTGGGCATACTTTTTTGATAAAAGATATACTCTGCCTTATAAAAGCAGGGAAGATTTTATAGAGATTGGCAGGATAAAAAATAAAGTATAAAATACTAAAAGAGAAAATAATCTAATGCTCAAAGTTGTAATTAAAATATTTGCATTGCATTTTATTATTGCAGCTATTTACTTTTCAATCACTTATGGTGAATTAATATTACTAAAAAGCGCTGAGCCAATTGGGCTAGGAATTCAACAAGTACTTTTATCCATAATACATTTTGTTGTTACACTAATTGTTTGTGTGTTTCTATTATTAAAAGCAAAAGATAAGAAACTGGCAAAACAAAAGCTGCTCTTAAATATAATCTCTGTAATTGTTTGTGTTATATTCTATGCAATTCTTGATATGAAAATATCAGATTGGGTTTGGCATTTTAAATAGACAGGATTTTTTACCTAAAAAGATTCAGGGTCTATTCAAGTATTTTGAATTACTGCTTTGAAGGCTCAACTTCTCTTTAAGATCTTAATTTGTGTACTATGACTTTCATCATAATAGTAAAAGAGAAGTTAAATATAAAAATATGCTTATAAAACTTATATACATTTATGAACACATCACTGTATGAAACTATTTATCCGCATTCTCATTTTGTACTTATTCATAAGCTGCCATACTGTTTCAAGAATCTCTACCACAAAAAACAATCACAATAAGATCATTCTGCTGCAACCGATAGATTATGATAGCGGTCAGAATTTATTACCACTTTCTAAAGAATTAAAAGATTTCTTCCATGCAAATGTGTCGATCGCTAAGCCAATTACTATTCCAAAAAATTACCGTTATCAAAATGATCTTTATGATGAAACATACTCAGCTGATTCATTAATTCAACTGTTATCGAAACTGATAAATGGTTCTGTGGTTGAAGTGATCGGAATTACACAGAAGAATATTTATGTACCCAAAGACTATGAATTTCATAACAACAATAAAGAAAGAAAATTCTCATATGCTAATAATATTTTCGGATTGGGTTTTATTTCCGGTAACGCATGTATTATTTCTGACGCCAGATTAGTATCATCTGATACTGCACTTTATTTGAATCGAATGAGAAAAGTGATCTTACATGAAGTTGGGCATAATTTAGGATTGCCACATTGCAGTAATGACAGTTGCATCATGTCAGAATCAAATGGAAATATTGTTTCTCTTAATCAAACAGGCGGAGACTATTGTGAAAACTGTAAACGTAGATTGCATTAAAAGATCAATACGTTTCAGTAAATCATTGAGTGCTATCTAATCAGCTACGATCACCCCGAATTCCTGCGCCAATCCTTTACTTACATCATAAATAATTTTTAGCCAATCATTCCCAAATTGGGCATATAATAGTGAGAAGTTTTCCTGCCTTTCCTGTAAACTATTGGCAGGAAATAATTCCTGTTTTAATTTTTCTATCTGTCTTAGCTGTGCTTCAAATTTTCTTTTTTCTGCACGAAGCATTTTCTTTTCCAAAGCAGTAAGTTGCTTTAAAGCTTTTGTTTGCAAAGCTTTTGTATGATCAGATAAAGTTGTATCAATACTTCCTGCAGCAGCCTGCAATTGCTGATACACGATATTTATCTTTTCAACTTCATCACTGATGCTTAATTGTTTAGAAGATTCTTTGTGAACCAATGCATTCAGTAATTCTTCCTGCTTTTTAAAACTGTCATTAATAGTGAATCCCAGTTTGTGTAATCTTTCTTGCTGCTCTTTATTCATCCATAAAAAACTATTGCGTAATATCAGCATCGGATAAGGTACCTGCACTTGTTCAAATACTTTCTTTAGTTCTAACCAATAAGCCAGTTCCCCTCCCCCGCCAATAAATGCGATATTGGGCAATACAGTTTCCTGAAAAACACCCCGCAAAATTACATTCGCAGAAAACCTTTCGGGATGATCATTCAGTTCATGTAATATTTCTTCTTTGCTCCAGTCTTTCTTCAAACTTGTAACCTGAAACCTGTAACCTGCAACTTCTATACGTTCACGCTTATCATCGATCAAATAAAACAAATTCAATTCCCTGCCACCTGTTTGTACTTTATAGTTCTTACTTAATGCATTGATCGTTTCTTCTACCGCTTTATGAGAGAACTGTTCCGTTAATTCTTTTTCTATGACTGATTGAAATGATCTTTTCAATTCGGCATTATCAGGGATCAAGACCAGCAGACCATGATCAGCAAATAATCTGTTCACCAATTCCAGTGTAGCCTGTTGAATGGTCTTGCCTACTGTATATACTTTCTTAAATAAGTCTGTCAGTTCATAACCATGCGGATGAATTCCGATCTGCCCCTGGATCAAACCGATCATCCGAACAAAATCCTTATCCACTTTCATTCTGCCAACAGCACCCGTTTGTTTGGTATTCCAGCTGATCTTTTGTCCGCCTACATTAATAAATCCCAATTCATCCAGATCAGCATCTTCGCTTCCCATATAATACACAGGAACAAATTTGTTTTCAGTCAGCTGCCCGTTTAACTCGTCGGACAGTTTGATCACATGCATGATCTTATAGATGAAGTATAAGGGTCCTGTAAAAATATTGGGCTGATGTGCCGTTGTAATGGTGAAAGTATTTTCGGAAAGCAATGCAGTCAGGTTTGCTTCCTGTTTGTCAGACAAAGAAATATTCGCGTATTGCTTTCTTAACTCATCTGTCAATAAGATCCTGTTGTTTGCAAATTGTTTTCTTGCAGCAATGGCTGCTTTTATTCCTTCTATAGAAACGGGATAATGATAGAATGGCTGCAACTGTTCATTCGCCTGCAGATAATCAGTGGCGATCTTAGTAAAATAACCTGTTTCCTGATATGATAAATACTTCGTTGTACGATCCATAAGAAGGCATAAAAATACTAATTAGAAATTACGAATTACGATAAGTTTGATACATGTATCCCCTTCGTTCTTGAACGGTGATTTAAAGAACTATCATCTCGTTCATCATGCTTCACTTCGACAAGCTCAGTACAAGCTTGGCCTCAGCATGACAAAAAGATTCTTCTTTTAATCATACGAAATGTCACCCTGAGGCTCTCGAAGGGTGATTTAAAGAACTATCATCTCGTTCATCATGCTTCGAGTGCCTCAGCATGACAAAAAGCTTCTTCTTTAACCCATACGAAATGTCACCCTGAGGCTCTCGAAGGGCGATTAAATGACACTAACCAAATCTATCCGGATCAAAAGGTCGTATATCCATACTCAACTTCTCTTCATTCACGATCTCATTCACTAATTTTCCTGATGCTGCACCCAGACTTAATCCCAGCATCGAATGCCCCGTTGCCATCACCATATTCTTCCATTTGCTTGTTCTTCCTAAATAAGGTAATCCGTCTGCGCTACAGGGGCGAAAACCGTACCAGATCTTTTCAACAGGCGGCACCGGAATAATAAATTCAGGATAAAATCTTTTCACTGCATTTAATAGACCTTCTACTCTGTTCATTCTGGGAGCTGTATTGGTAGACGTTATTTCCATTGTTCCGCCAAAACGGATCTTATTACCATCCATAGGTGTCAATGCAACCCTGCCTTCCACTAATACGGAAGGATGATTGATCGTATAAGGAGAATCTTCTAATGTTACCGAATAGCCCCTTCCCGCCACCAGTGGCAATTTCAGATCTATCTTTTCTGCCAGTTCCCTGCTCCATGAACCCGATGCAATTACAACTTCATCTGCATCATAGACAGCTTGATCGGTAAATACTTTTCTAATGGAACCATTGTTCTTTTCAAAAGAGATCACTTCTTCATTCGTTCTGATATCAACACCCACCTCTTTCAAATGCGCCAATAATTGTTGCATCAATTTATTGGGATAGAGATGTGCATCACTTTTAAAATATACTGCACCCAATCCGTTGATCTTTGTTTGCGGCTCTTTATTTTGTAATGCAACATGATCCAATAATTCAGTATCCAATAATTCTAATGCATGTGCTTTCTCAACTGTATGCTTTGCATGTTCTTCTGCCTTTGCTGTTTGAAATATTTCCAATAGCCCTTTATGCTGATAGCCAAAACTGAATGGAGGTAAGCTTTCCCATTCTTCGTATAAACGCTGACTAAGCAATGCAATATCACGTAAAGGTATGGCGGCTTTCGCCACTTTCTCTTCCGTTGCACTGCGCATGAACTTTAATCCCCAATCGATCAAACTCTTGCTGAACCTGGGTTGTACATAGAAGGGACTAGTTGAGTCAAACATCCATTTCAACCCCTGCCATACGATGCCCGGTGTTGCCAAAGGAATAAAATGACTGGGACAAACATATCCCGCATTACCATAAGAACAGTTATCAGTGATCTCTGTTTTATCGATCACGGTAACAGCATGACCGCTTTGCTGCAGATAATAAGCACTGCTTAATCCGATGATACCACCGCCAATGATGATTACTTTACTCATTTCTGAAATGATTCTTTTTATCGTTCTTTGATAACCCGCTTTATGTCTATGTTTCGAGAGCCTCAACATGACATAAAGCTTGCATCTTTGTCACTCTGAGGTTCTCGAAGAGTGCTTAATGCGATGTATCATATTTCGTTTTCTTTTTTTTTCTTTTGTTATTTGTCGGATGAAATTTGTTTCCTTCACATCAAACGGCGTTCCGTCCTTTCTGAAAATATCATGAAACCATGGATCAGGTTCAGGCGAACCTTCTTTACTTCCCCATGGAAAGATCGTATTACTCTTTCCACTCACCAGTCCCCAATTGATCGCTGCTACATGCTCTCTTTGGAAGACGGGCAAATGTGTAACAAATAAACTCTTCTGTTTTCTTGCCATGTATTCTGTGCAGATAACTGGTCTTCCCTTTTTTTGTAAACTATCAATTGCTTTTTTGAGCGAATTCGTATCACTATAATTATGAAAGCTGTAAATGTCTGAATGTTCCATCAGATATTTATTCATGGAAGGATATTTAGAAAACCACAAACCAACTGTTATCGGTTGTGAAGGACGAATGGTCAATGCCCATTCAAATACCTGTTGCAATAATGGTAATGATGTTAACCCATAATCACTGTTTCCGGGTTCATTGTATAAGTCCCATAACAATATCCTTTTATCATTTTTAAATGTGCGAAGGATATCTTTTACATATTCTTCCAGATAGGCCCATTGTGTACTGTCGTTATGCACTGATTTACCCGGACTCCGCATCCATCCTGAATTATGAACACCCGGTTTAGGGTCGGGTTGTTTGCCAACTTGCGGGTTTTCATTCCAGCAATCATCAAAGAAAACAAATAAGGGTTTGATATGATGCTTTGAAGCGATCGTTAAAAAGATATTGATACGTTTTTTAAATTCTTTCGCATCGGTCTTCCATACTAGATCATGCAGAAATACACGCATGGTATTCATACCGATATTTTCAGCCCATCCCAATTCACGGTTGATAGTAGCCGTATCAAAACTATCAGCCTGCCACATTTCCAATTGATTGATGGCAGTGCTCGGTAAGAAATTACTGCCCACCAACCATCCCTGTTGCTGATACCATTTATTGGCTTTTTCTGCAGACCATCTATTGGTTTGTCCATTAACCATCAATAAGCAAAGACTAAAAACGAAAAAAGCAATTATCTTTTTCATCAGCGAATATTTATAACCGTTTTAATTGAATTTATAATACCTGGAAACCATACGCATAAGGATCATCATCCGTATCTATCGAAATGGTATTGTATCCATAGATCCTTGCCCATCCTTCAATACTCGGACGAATAGCGGGCTTTCCGTTCACCGTTGTTTCTTCTTCGATGCGACCGATGAATTTGGAACCGATGATACTCTCATGAATGAATTCATTTCCCTTTTTCAGTTTTCCCTTTGCATACCATTGCGCCATACGTGCGGATGTTCCTGTTCCGCATGGCGAACGATCGATCGCTTTATCACCATAGAAAACAGCATTGCGTGCAGTGGATGTTTTATCCATCACGGCACCTGACCATAAGATATGCGTGCAACTATGTATCGTTGGATCTTCGGGATGTACGAACTGATATTTTTGATTGATGCGATTCCTGATCTCTCTTGACCACGCAATTAATTTATCGGCAGAATAATTCTCTAAACCTCTGAAATTTTTCTGTCCATCAATGATGGCATAGAAGTTTCCGCCGTAAGCTACATCAAATATTAATTCACCCAGATCAGGACAATCAACCGTTAATTCTGTTGAATCTAAATATGCAGGAACATTCGTAAGCTTCACTGATTTTACTTTCGCACCTTCTTTCTTGTATTTGATCAAAACCAATCCTGCCGGTGTTTCCATACGAACCATTCCTTTTGTCTTGGGTTGTATCAATCCTTCTTCGATGGCAATTGTTATTGTACCTATTGTACCATGACCACACATAGGTAAACATCCGCTTGTTTCAATAAATAATACTGCTACATCATTCGCTTCATCATGGGGCGGATATAAGATACTGCCACTCATCATATCATGTCCCCTCGGCTCGAACATCAATCCTCTTCGTATCCAGTCATATTCTTTTAGAAAATGCTGGCGCTTCTCGCTCATGTTATTGCCGCGCAATAAAGGACCGCCTCCGGCAACTAAACGAACTGGGTTACCACAAGTATGTGCATCGATGCAAAAAAAGTTCTTCTTCATAGTTCAAGTTTAAGTAAGCTTTTAGCTTTTAGCCTTCAACATCATTCTTCGTTCATTCATTATTCAACCGAGAACATTGTCATGCTGTCCAAGGGACTCAGTCGGAGATGTTCTCGAAGCATACTAACAAGAATCCCGTTTATCGAATTCACCCTTCGCGGGCCTCTCCAACGGAGTCTCTTGGACAGGGGTGACATCTTCCCAAATCCAACATCTAACATCTAACATCTAACATTCAACATCATTCTTCGTCCATTCATTATTCACCAACCTCCATATCCTTTTCGTGTTCTCGTTCTTCAATGCTTCCGGCAACAACTGCTGCGGACAATTTTGATAACATACCGGTCTTACCCAACGCTTTACTGCATGTATTCCTACTGCCGTAAATCTGCTGTCGGTGCTTGCAGGAAAAGGCCCGCCGTGCACCATACTCGCACAAACTTCCACTCCCGTTGGAACATTATTAAATACTATTCTTCCTGCAATGCTTTCTGCTATTTGCAATAATTCAGGATGATCTGCAAGGTCTTGATCTGTTCCCATTAACGATGTTGTTAATTGTCCGCGCACAGATTTCCATACTGCGATGAGTTCATTGATATTCTTACAAACAACCAATAAAGAATAAGGACCAAATACTTCTTCATGCAGTAATGGATTCGCTAAGAATATTTGAGCATTCACTGTTGCAACAGTTGGTAATGCTTCAATGTTCTTTGATACAACTGATGAATGTTTGATCAATACAACAGCCTTTTGTGCCAATGCATCATGCATCTTATTATCATAAGCTGTATGTATTCCTGCATGCAGCATATTAGCAGGAATTACTTTTTCGATCTCATTGCCCAATGTATCTATGAATGAATGCAATCCCTCACTTTCAACAGTAAGCAATAAACCGGGATTGGTACAAAACTGTCCCATACCCAATGTAATGGATGCCGCCAATTGTTTTGCAAGTGATGCTGCATTCTTATTCACGCTATCCGGTAATAAGATAACAGGATTGATACTTCCCATTTCAGAGAATACGGGTATCGGATTCTTTCTGGCTGCAGCATGATCATACAATGCTTTACCTCCTGCAAATGATCCTGTGAACCCAACTGCAGCAGTCGCATCATGCTGCACTAATGTTTTACCTATTTCAAATGAACTGCCGTGTACATGCTGGAATATATACTTCGGCATATTTGTTTTTGCTATCGCAGTTTGTATTGCTTCATAAACCATTTGTGATGTTGCTGCATGTGCAGGATGTGCTTTTACAACAACAGAGCAACCCGCTGCCAATGCACTCGCAGTATCACCGCCCGCTGTTGAATAAGCGAATGGAAAATTACTTGCACCAAACACCACTACCGGACCCAATGCTATCAGTTGTTTACGAATATCAGGCTTGGGAGGATTCTTATCCGGTATCGCAGTATCGATACTCGCTTCTACCCAAGATCCTTCACGAAGCATGTTTGCAAACATTCTTAACTGGAATGTTGTTCTTCCTCTTTCACCTGTTAATCTTGCTGCGGGTAAATTAGTTTCTGCAGAAGCCTGTACTATCAATGCATCACCCAATGCTTCTATTTCTGTTGCAATGCATTCTAAGAAAACTGCTTTATCATCAGAAGAGATCTGTCTGTATTCCTGAAAGGCGGTCAATGATCTTTCCATCACGGCATTGATCTCTGCAAGACTTGCTTCATTAAATCTATTCGTCATGATATATTCAAGTTAAAGAATTCGGGTAATATGGGTCTTGTTGCAATACCGGCATTTATGATCTTCAAGATCCTTTCTCTCTCTTCACCCACTAATGTGAGTCTGGGTGCACGAACATATTCCGATCCTATTCCTGCCTGCATTTCAGCCAGCTTAATGTATTGTACCAGCTTTGCATGAATATCCAGTTCCAGTAATGGCATGAACCATCGGTAGATCTTTAATGCTTCTTCTGTCTTTCCTGTTTTTGCGAGACGATATAATGCAACCGTTTCTTTCGGAAAGGCGCAGACCAATCCCGCTACCCAACCAACTGCTCCCGCCAGTAATTCTTCCATCGCCAAAGGATCCACACCACAGAGTATTTTATACCGGTCACCAAAACGATTGATCAGTCTGGTCACATTCGTAACATCTCTTGTTGATTCTTTGATGGCATTGATATTGCTGCATGATTGCAACTCATCAAACATATCGAGTGTAACATCCGTTTTATAATCAACGGGATTATTATAGATCATGATGGGCAGATCTGTACTATCGGCAATGGTCTTAAAATATGTGACCGTTTCACGATGATCTGTTTTATAACGCATGGGTGGTAAGATCATGAGTCCCTGTGCGCCCCATTCTTTGGCAAATGCTGCTTGCCGCAATGCTTCTCTGGTACTGCCTTCTGCTATATTCAATACAACGGGCACTTTACCGTTTACTTTTTCTATCGCAAACTTTACGAGCAGTTCTTTTTCTTCTGTTGACAATACACTTGCTTCGCCCAATGTACCGCCGAGTATGATACCGTTCACACCGGCATCCAGTTGTGCATTCAGGTTTGTTTCGAATAAGTGAAGGTCTAATATATCAGCTGCGGTAAACTTTGTGGTGAGTGCGGGAAATACGCCTTTCCATTCAAATTGCATGTGTAGGTTGTTTTGAAACTAAAGATAGATAAAAAGTTTTCACGCAAAGGACACGGAGAATAAGCGCTAAAGTAATTTCTTTCACGCAACGGACGCGGAGAAAAAGCAACGAGCGCAAAGTAAACCAGTTAACTATTTTCTTAATTCTTATCCACGAGTTAAATTTCTTATTGCCACGAATGCACGAATTTTCAAATAATAAATCCACCCATTCGTGCATTCGTGGCAAATAATTTAAACCACCTCTCCCTCAATATCATAATCATAAGCCTTCGTGATCTTAACGTTCACGAAATCACCAATAGTTAGTTTCTTCTTGGAATGTATCACTACTTCATTATCCACTTCCACACTATCGAATTCTGTGCGGCCTAAATATCTGCCCGCTTCTTTTTTATCGATGATCACTTTTAAGATCTGTCCTACTTTTTCCTGATTCTTTTCCAGACTGATTTCCTGCTGCACTTCCATGATCTCCTGTGCACGTAGTTCTTTGTCTTCAGTAGAGATATTATCTTCTAATTGATGTGCAGATGTATTCTCTTCATGACTGTATTGAAAGATGCCCACTCTGTCAAATCGATGTTCCTGTAAGAACTCTTTCAACTCTTCCACATCGGCTTCTGTTTCGCCGGGGAAACCAGCGATCAAGGTGGTACGCAGACAAATACCCGGAACCTTCTCTCTGATCTGTTTGATCAATACACTCATATCTTCTCTCGTGATATTGCGGTTCATTGCTTCCAGCATATTGTTGCTTGCATGCTGTAATGGCATATCGAGATACTTGCAGATATTATCGCGTTCACGCATTACATCTAAGATCTCCAATGGGAATTTGGAAGGATACGCATAATGCAGTCTGATCCATTCAATGCCCTTCACATCAGCTAGTGCATTCAACAGATCGGGTAAGGAACGTTTCTTATAAATATCCAATCCGTAATAGGTAAGTTCCTGTGCAATGAGCATGATCTCTTTCACACCTTTCTGCACTAATCCTTCTGCTTCCTTTACTAATTCTTCGATGGTCTTGCTGACATGCTTTCCGCGCATCAATGGTATGGCGCAGAAACTACAGGTACGGTTACAACCTTCACTGATCTTGAGGTAGGCATAATGCCGGGGAGTACTCAATAAGCGTTCACCCAGCAATTCGCTTTTATAATCCGCATCAAACTGCTTTAGTATCAATGGTAATTCCAAAGTACCGAACCATGCATCCACATCGGGCATTTCGAGTTCAAGGTCGTTGCGGTAGCGTTCGCTTAAACAACCCGTAACATATACTTTGTCGAGTTCACCCCTTCTTTTCAATTCCAGCTGATCGAGAATGGTATTGATGCTTTCTTCCTTGGCCTTATCAATAAAGCCGCAGGTATTCACCACCACGATATTATGATTGAGTTTCTTGTTCTCATGTACCACATCAATTTCGTTGGCGGCCAATTGTCCGCTCAATACTTCACTGTCCACCAGGTTCTTGCTGCAACCGAGGGTGATGATATTTACCTTGTCTTTTTTGAGTGTCTTTGATTTCATTGGTCGCAAAGATAAGAGTCGGGAGTCGTTAGTCGTGAGTCGCTAGTCGAACCCCTCGATTTCTTACACTCTACATACAATTCGTGGTGCCTGACTCCATTGTAAACAGTCTCGTTTTTCTATTTACTTACGAAATGATTGTCATGCTGTCCAAAGGACTCCGTCGGAGAGGCTCTCGAAGCCTGCCCGACTTCGCCATTCAGGCGGGCATGTTGTACAAAAAGCATTCGGTAATCGAATTCACCCTTCGAGTGCCTCAGGGTGACAGTACGGTTCTAATTATCAACGAAATGATTGTCATGCTGTCCAAAGGACTCCGTTGGAGAGGCTCTCGAAGCCTGCCCGACTTCGCCATTCAGGCGGGCATGTTGTACAAAAAGCATTCGGTAATCGAATTCACCCTTCGAGTGCCTCAGGGTGACAGCAGACCTTGATTCTAGTCTCTTCCTCCAACATGAGAAAAATCAGTCCTTCCTACCCATTTATTCCTATAATTTTGCCTAGTCTTTTTAAAATTATATTTTGAAGAGGAACGATTGCTTACCATTTCTACTGCTTACTGTATCCATTTCTTTTGATATTACTTCTCAAGAGATCCATACATGTTCTGCATTTCATACAACAGACCCGCTTCCTTTCAATCAGCTTCAGACTTTTTCTATCCACTCAACAACTAAAACCACTACTATATGATTGCTTTCGATGCCGGCACTACGGGCTTTATGCTCCTTGCCACCAGCTTAGTAATGTTAATGACTCCCGGTCTCGCTTTCTTTTATGGCGGACTCGCAGGTAAGCGTAACATTTTGGGTATCATGATCCAGAGTTTTGTTAGCATGGGTATCACTACCGTCATGTGGTATATCTGCGGATATTCCTTATGCTTCAGCGGCAATGAATTGGGCGGATTGGTCGGCGATCTGCATAAAGCATTTATGAATGGGGTTAATCTGAATTCAGCTTTTTCGGGTAATCCTAAGATACCCGAATTTGTATTCTTTGCTTATCAAATGATGTTTGCCATCATCACACCTGCATTGATAACAGGAGCATTCATTAATCGCGTTTCTTTTAAATCCTATTTGATCTTCTTAGTGGTTTGGCAATTATTTGTGTATTATCCCTTTGCACATATGGTATGGGGCAATGGCTTATTATACCAATGGGGTGTCCGCGATTTTGCAGGAGGTATCGTAGTACATGCCACAGCAGGTTTTGCTGCATTGGCTTCTGTGATCTATGTAGGAAAAAGAAAAGATACCGTATCACCACCCAATAGTATTCCACTCATCGCAATAGGAACCGGACTCCTTTGGTTTGGTTGGTATGGTTTTAATGCCGGTAGTGAATTAGATGTAGATGCTATTACCGCACAGGCTTTTATTAATACCGATGTGGCAGCTTCTTTTGCTGCTGTTACCTGGTTGATCATCGAATGGACCTTAATTAAAAAACCAAAACTGGTAGGACTGCTTACAGGAGCAGTAGCAGGTTTGGCAACGATCACTCCTGCAGCAGGCTATGTATCACTCAATTCTGCAGTGATCATTGGTATTACTTCGGGAGTGGTATGCTATTTAGCAGTACACTTTAAAAATAAAAGAGGATGGGATGATGCATTGGATGTATGGGGTGTACATGGTGTAGGTGGTTGTTTGGGTACCATACTGTTGGGTGTGTTTGCTGTAAAGACAGTCAATGCAACAGGCGATAACGGTTTGCTCTTTGGAGGTACTACTTTCTTTATTCATGAAGCAGTAGCCGTAATAGCCGCTTGTATTTATGCTTTTGTATTTACTTATTTCATGCTGTACATTATTAATTTCTTCACTAAAGTAAAAGTGGGAGAAGCCACTGAAACCATGGGTCTTGATGACGCCATTCATGGGGAACATGCTTATGATACGGGTGTTTTTTAGTGATGAGAATCATTCCTCCTTCGCCCATCCTTCGCCAAGGCTACGGATGATAAATAAGGCTACGGAGAATAAATAGTCTGGAGTCAAGAGCCGGGCTTTATGTCATCCCGCGCAGGAGGGATCTGTTGGGCAATAGTAGTATCGCCGGGCAGATCCCTCCGTGTTTGGAGTAAGTTCGTTTCCAATTATTAACGAAATGATTTGTCATGCTGTCCAAAGGACTCCGTTGGAGAGGCTCTCGAAGCATGTTGAA
>CAIKTE010000270.1 GCA_903830285.1 uncultured Chitinophagaceae bacterium
CGTTTAAGCCTAAAATTTTTATATTGTCAACAAATGGCGGTCGCTGGAGCCTAAAATTTTTAAAATGCTAACAAACGACTATCGTTTGAACCTAAAATAAATGATGAAACTCTAATAAGAGTGCCTACAAGGCATTGTACGGGCAATTATAGCTAAAAAATGAAATTAAACCGAAGATAAAATATTACTAACAATTAATTTATAACACAATGATGCAATCCACAAATTTCTCGCTGTTTCCAAGTGAAGAGCTTTATAGCTTCACTAAAAAATCTCTTATCCTTATTGATGAGAAGAAGTCAACTATTCCGGCGGTAGTACCTTTTCTTAGTAATGCCCAAACGCGGTTAGAGGATTTTAAAAGCGCTCTCGACCGGGAAGCAAAAAATCCGCTGGTAAAAATTCGATCTTTTAAAGCCATCAATCAGATTGATGCATTTAAGGCATTTCGCAAGCAGGTGGAATCGGGGGCAACCCGCAAAAAAGAAGGAGTGCCACAGGCTGCCAATGTCCTTATCGAACTGATTCGGAAATATGGGTGGGCACTCCATCAACTAGGACAAAAAGCCCGCTACACACAATTAGAAGGACTTATTACCGAACTGAAAACCAAATACAGCGCTGAAGTAGCACTGATAGGTGCAACAGAGTTAGTAGATGAACTGGAGCAGGCACAAGCTGAGTTTCTGGAAGCCGACACCAACGTGGTACGCTCCGAAAACAACAGCAGCGACCCAACAGTAAGCGACACACGACAGCCTCTGATAGAAACTACCCGCCAACTGTTTCAGATTATCTCCTTGCAGGAAGTGGCAGCACCATCGGCCAGTGTAACAGCTTTAATTGCATCGCTCAACGAGCTTATCACCACCTCACTGGCGACAGTAAAAGCTTCGGACACTCGCACCGAGAATGCCAAAAAAGCTACAGATGACAAACAGGTATTACCACCGCCACCACCTGCTGCAAATTAAAACAAGCACCGGACTTCCTGATATATTGAGAGGTTAAGTGTTTATATAAAGAATATGTTTAACGTTTAAATCGAATCAGTATGGATCATTATTATGTAAACAAAAATGCGCAAGCCAATGATGATCACGAAGTACACACAGTGAATTGCAGCTATTTACCCAATTCCGAAAATCGCAAGTATTTGGGTTATTTGAATTCATGTGCTGATGCAGTACGGGAAGCTAAGAAGACCTACTCTCAAAGCAACGGTTGTTACTATTGTTGCAATGCCTGTCACACAAGCTGAGCTAAATTTTCAATGGCCTGCCCTTCATGGGCAGGTAATTGAATAGAATAAAACTCAGACAACAGACAGATACAGCAGAAGCCGAAAAGCTGTGAATAAGTAGGCAGAAAAATAAAATAAATAGTATTATGGCAGTAATTTCAAAAGATGATCTTTATTACAAAGATTACTCATGGACAGTGTATGTTAAAGATAATCCAAAAATAACCGGAGAACCAGATAGCACGTTATTGAATCGAGAAGAAGGATACGAAATTTTATATTTTGTCAATAAATTTTGTGAAATGTATAGCTTAAATTTAAAAACGTTGGCTACAAAAGTTGAAAAAATGATAAG
>CAIKTE010000271.1 GCA_903830285.1 uncultured Chitinophagaceae bacterium
CCCCTCAATAAAATCCTCATATCCCATACTTTGATGAAATGTAGTGAATACAATTTGACCATTCGCAACAAGTTTATCGAAATCATCTTTAATCTGTTTTCTTCCAGCTTTGGTTGCAGACTTTTCCTCCAAAGATTTGAATGAGACACCTTTAATTATTGAAACAGCATAACTAATGCTATGAAATGTTTTCCCCGTTCCTGGAGGTCCATAAAGAATAATATTTTTGGGATCTTCAGAATTGGCATCAAAGTCAGAATCAGAATCATCTTTTGATTCGAAGAAATCATCCGGAACAATTTTACCAATACCTGATGCAATACTACTAGAAGAGTGTGCATACAATCCCTTGTTGTGGATGATATTGTAATAATCGTTAAAACTTGGGAATTTATAAGAATCGTTTTTATTCAATGATTTAATTATTCTTTGAATGTTACGAACATGATTCGGCTTTTCTGAAGTTTCCATTATCGTCGATATCTCCTCCAAGGTTTTATTTCTTGCTTTAAAATAATCAACACCAATCGATAATGTCTTTATATCCCCATCAACAACAATGAATAGTTCAATCAATTTATTATTTCCATCAATTGTTATTACCCTGTCATTTGATTTAATTGATGGCAATAGTGTTGCTTCTTTCCCTTGTTTTACAATATAAAATGAAATAAAATTCTTCGCAACGGCATCAGAATAAACTTTATAAACGTCGATTTGCTTTTCTAATAGTGGACCCGGCGGCCGCTTAATTACCGCTAACGTTTCCGGATTTAAAGTATTGATACGCAACAATTCATCCGTTTTAATTCCTACCGATTTAATATTATTAAAGGTAACTGATACATTAATATTGGTAGAGGAATAATCTCCAACATACAAATCAGTATTAGAAAGAAAAATGCAATTGTCTCCCCCTTTTAATTTCCCATATACATTAGTCCACCTCAATGCTGTTACATCATTCCACGTGATGCTTTCTGTAGCTGCTTTATACTGACTTATGTCTGTAATTTTTGCTATAAATGTTGCCATATTGCTTACTTTAATTCATTAGTTTTTTTCCGTGCTTCCCTCTTTTCCTCCAAACTCAAATGTTTGTCGTTATCCCGTACTTCGCCCCAAGGACTACCAGGAGGGTTTTTGCCGCGATCGATGCCCCATTTGATGTTGAATTTGGAGCGCAGGATACCGGCTTCGACAAACGGACGGATATTGAGGCGGACGCCATCGTTTAGATCCGGATCCCAGCCGATGGGTTGTTGTTCGGCTGATTTCCAACGAACAAAAATGTCGAACGCTTTTTCTCCATGAAGTATGACTTCCAACTTTTCTTTGAGTTTCAGTGCCGCAATCAATAATCCTTCGGCACCGCTTTCTCCATTCCTTTTCATGGCTTCACATCGTCGTATCCAATCGCCTAAATAGTTGTATATTAATTTGGAGAGTTTTTCTTTAGTGAGTGTGTGGTAATTGACTAAGGCCGAAAAACCATCGGGGCGACCGTCCCAAATGTTCCAGATAAATGGGCGGTTTTGGAATACCTTGCAATGTTGTACAAAGAACTCTTTGCGGAGCCATTCACGCAAATTTGCCGATGATGCACTCTCCTTGATTAGCAGTTGACTAATGGTTTGATTGCTCCATTCGCTGCCAAATACTTCTTGCAAGTAAGAGCGCAATCGGTCTGCACCGGCACCTTCTGAGTTGACCGATGGAATAC
>CAIKTE010000272.1 GCA_903830285.1 uncultured Chitinophagaceae bacterium
GCATTTCTGATCAATCCCTTGGAAAGCCATGCTCTGCCGCTTTCTTCGTGCTTTGGAATGATCACTTCATATCCTAAATGTTCCAATAATAAGATGGCCGTTTTGCCAATATGTGCATCATTATAATTGGTAAACTCATCACAGAACAAATAGACTTTCCTGTTTTCAAATACAGGTCTCTTGTAATAATTATGTTTATTGTACCATGTATATAAAGTTGTGTTTGATAAGGTGGGCATAGAACGTTTAACAGCAAAACCTACCGCTCTCTTTATGATACTGCTCGTAAAGGAATTCGTCATGAAAAAATTATAGAAGGATGGTGCTAATGATCCAAGTTTTGCACTCAAGGAAAAATTTGCGATCATCCTGGATCGGAATGGCACACCATTGGCATCATAATATTGCTGCAGAAATTCTGCTTTCAGTTTGGCCATATCCACATTGGAAGGACATTCAGATTTACAAGCTTTACAGCTCAAACAAAGATCCATCACTTCATAGATCTCTTTATGGTCGAATCGGTTGATCTTATCTGAGTTGGTCAAAAATTCACGTAAGATATTAGCCCGGGCTCTTGTACTGTCTTTCTCGTTTTTGGTTGCCATGAACGAAGGGCACATTGTTCCGCCGGATAAATGTGTTTTCCTGCAGTCGCCGGAACCATTGCATTGCTCTGCATGTTGCAATATATTCTGTTGATGATAACGAAAGATCGTATTGAATTCCGGAGTGAATTGCCCAGGTGTATAGCGAAGCATCGTATTCATCGGCGGCGTATCCACAATTTTATTGGGATTAAAAATATTATTCGGATCCCAACAGCTTTTGATCTCTTTTAATAACTGATAATTCTTCTTCCCTACCATTTGTTCTAAAAACTCTCCACGTAATCTACCGTCGCCATGTTCTCCACTTAAGGAGCCCTGATATTTCTTTACCAATGTTGCCACTTCTTCAGCGATCGTTCTGAATAACTGATTGCCCTCCTTGGTTTTTAAATTGATAATGGGACGTAAATGAATCTCACCTGAACCCGCATGGGCATAATGCACAGAATATAAACCATGCTTCTTCAGTATCTCGTTAAAGTCACGGATATAAGCAGGAAGATCATTCACATCAACAGCCGTATCCTCAATAACAGGCACTGCTTTTCCATCACCGGGGAGATTGCCTAACAAACCCAATCCTGCTTTACGCAATGTCCATATCTTTTTAGAATCTTCTCCAAACAATACAGGAAAATGATAGCCGAGATTGGCAGCACGCATTTCTGCTTCCACCTGTTTAGTGATTGCAAGTATCTCTTCTCTTGTTTGTCTTGCAAATTCAATGACAAGAATAGCGCCGGGATCTCCCTGTACAAAAAAACGATTCTTATTCTGTTCAATATTTTCTTTGGTGCATTCTAAAATATAATGATCGATCAGTTCACTTGCACTCGGATGATATTTTAGTCCGATCAGATTCGCACGTAAGGATTCATCGATCGTATTAAAATGCACACATAATAAACCAACTTCTTTAGGTGGAAGCGGAACAACATTTAATTTCATTTCCGTTATAAATGCTAATGTTCCTTCAGAGCCTGCAATGAGTTTGCAGAAATTAAAATCTTCAGTTCCTGCTGTGAATGGTGCAGTATCCACCAAGAGATCAACTGCATATCCGGTATTTCTTCTTTCAACAGATTTTTTAGGATATTCTTTTCTTATCTCAACCTGATTATCATAATTACTTAAAATGCTTCTAATATTCTTATAGATACTTCCCTCCAGATCATTCAATTCACATTTGGCATGAAAATCATCGATGGATAAAGTATGAAATATTGCTTCAGAGCCGTCACTCAGTAAAGCTTTCACTTCCAGTAAATGTTCTCTGGTACTTCTGTACACTACAGAGTTGGATCCGCAGGAATTATTACCCACCATTCCACCCATCATGGCACGGTTGGCAGTAGATGTTTCAGGTCCGAAAAATAAACCATGTGGCTTGAGGAACATATTCAACTCATCGCGTATAACACCCGGTTGAACACGAACCCAATGCTCTTCCTTATTTAATTCAAGTATCTCTGTAAAATTTTTTGAGACATCCACAACAATACCTTTTCCAACAACCTGACCAGCTAAAGATGTACCTGCTGTTCTGGGTATAAGGGAAGTATTTTCTTTATTAGCAAAAGCAATTAATTTCCTGATATCATGATATGTTTTTGGGATGGCAACAGCCAGAGGAAATTCGCGATAGGCAGAAGCATCTGTAGCATACAAAGTACGAATCGTAGTATCAAAATAGAGTTCACCTTCCAATTGATGAAACAGTTGCTCAAGCTTCAAATTCATTATAATTCTTTAATAATTTCAGTCTTAATTGCAACAAAAATAATCTTTTCAAATAAAAGGCATGATTCAAATAAAAAAGCCATTTAAATGAATGTTCCAAAAATGTTGTTTTATTAGTTAAAAGCCTGATGTAAATCATGTTTTTTTAGGTTGAGCGTGGCTAACTTAGCATAGTAATCAGGGATTTGTAAAAAGAAACTAACGATCATGAAAAGGCCATTTTTAATTCAAGCAAAAAAGGCAGTTACATTTTTTCTTTTAATGCAGTTCACATTTCTCTTAGTTTCTGCACAAGTTCTTTATTTTGCCAAAGATGATCTGAACCTTTTGGTAAGCGGCACTTCTACTTTGCATGACTGGGATATGAAAGCAGCAAAAGGAGAATGTAAAGCTCAATTGACTTTCACAGAAGCCGGACAACTGGCATCCATCACCGAACTTTCATTTACCACCCCTGCTGAAGCATTAAAAAGCGGACATGATGGAATGGACAAGAATGCTTACAAATCTTTAAAGACCGATAAACACAAAAACATCACATTCATCTTTTCTTCGGGTAAAGTAAATTCAGACGGTACTGTTAACTGCATCGGTAAATTGAGCATTGCAGGTGTTACGCATGATGCGGAATTATTGGCTAATTACAAAATGAATACAGACAAGAGTATTACCATTAGTGGTAATAAAAAGATAAACATGGTTTACTTCAATATGGAGCCTTCTACTTTCATGGGAGGTATGTTTAAAATAGGTGATGAAGTGAATTTAAAATTTGATATAACGCTTCATAAATAATTAAGGCTTTAGCCTTTAAAGTAGGTTTATTTTCATGGTGTTCGCAGTCAGAATTTGCTATTCTGGCTGCTTTTTTTTGTGGCAATAGGATGATTTGTATGGGGGGCAGTTATTTGAGGAAACCGAAAAATTTATCGAAGATAGATTTCTGAATAGTTGTGGAAGACTTGATACTTCCTTCAAAATCTTCCAGTTGGTCTGCAGGAGTCCAATCAGTTAATCCTTCATACCAGACCATATCTGTATAGCGTAAACCCCTTTCCTTCACAGTTTGTAAGCTGTGGGGGCCTGAAATCAGTTTATTTTTTTTGAGGATATAAATCTTATCCATTTTACAAGCTTTGATAAAATGAAATCTGAAATAAAGGGAATTTCATTTCAGATGTCATTGTTAAGCCTACGCCTAAATGATTTTTAAAGGTAATCGATTATTTGAATTCCTCTAAGCCTTTTTTAACAATTGGATCAGAAATGTTCATTACTTCAAAATAACCTGAATTACCCCATATTTGCCTGGCCATTAAACCCTGCATTCTGTGCAGAACTTCTTCCTTGTCTTTAGTACCTGCATTGTTTAACTGAATACTGTCTTTTGCAGCAAAACTGCTCAGCTGTTGCCATTCATCTTGTCCGGGCACAAATTTCTGCATTAGTTCTTCAACCGAATGTATGGATTGAAAATAACTTTTACGTTTCATATAATAACGATACACAAAATTGCTCAGTGTATTTTTATAATACAATTTCATAAAAGAGGGCTGCATTCTGGATGTATCGTAAGGGACAAAATAATCGGGTGTAATCCCCCCACCACCATATACGATATGCCCCGATGCTGTTTTAAATGATGGTCCAAGTTTTTTAGTGGTATCAGCCTTTAAAAGTTCCCCATCATGAAAACGATTGATGAGTTCTTCTTCATATTTCTCTTTGCCTTTATTATATGGCTTTTGAATATTGCGCCCTAATGGTGTATAATATCTTGCAACTGTTAACCTAACGGCACTACCATCGGTCAATTGAAATTGTTGCTGTACTAATCCCTTACCAAATGTTCTTCTTCCAACGATTGTTGCCCTGTCCCAATCCTGCAATGCGCCAGATAGCACTTCACTGGCTGATGCAGAGGTTTCGTCTACCAAGACGACCAACTTTCCCTTTTCAAATAAACCTTCTTTTCTGCAACGATATTCTACCCGGGGTGATTTATTGCCCTGTGTATATACAATTAATTTGTCGGCATCCAAGAACTCATCTGCAATACTCGTAGCTTCATTCATTAAGCCTCCGCCATTACCTCTCAGATCAATGATCAGTTTATCCATGCCTTGCTTTTGCAGTTTCTCCAGGTTCTGCATAAATTCTTCATAGGTTCTTTCGGCAAATTTATTGATCCGGATATAACCTGTTTGTGCTGCAATAATATATGCTGCATCAACAGACGGAACGGGAATATTACCTCTTTTGATGATAATATCTTTTTGCACACCATTCCTCATGATTGTGATCTTAACGAATGATCCCGCAGGGCCTCTCAATTGTTTTCTGATGCTGTCGGATTTGATCTTTATTCCGGCCAGTTTAACAGTATCATTTGCTTTAATGATCATATCACCTACCTGAATTCCTGCTTTATCGGATGGTCCATCCTTGAATACTTGTATCACATTGATCGTATCATTAAAGATCTGGAACTCTACTCCAATACCCTGGAAATTGCCCATCAGTTCATCATTTACATCTCTGAAATCGGCAGCGGGAATATAGACAGAATGCGGATCAAGATGTGCCAGGAGATCATCGATCGCTAATTGATTGATACTGTCGCCGGCAATAGCATCCACATATTTGGCTTTTACCAATTCTGTTACTTCCTGTAGCGATGAAGCCCTTGAAGAAGCAAAAAATCCGTTAGACTTGGTATTGCTTTTGATCTGATAGCCAATGATCATTCCCAACACCATGATAATGGAAAATATCAACGGTAGCCAAACCTGTAATTTTTTAGTTCCCATAATTGTTGCTTCTTTGTACCTTAATACTGTGAAATGCGAATATCCGTATTTAAGTTCAATACGATTGTTTGAAAATATCCGAACGGTTATAAATTTATTCTATGTCCATAAAACTAATTGCCGATAGTGGCGCTACAAAATGTGAATGGTGCCTCTTAGAAAATGGCAAAAAGAAGACAATACTTACGCAAGGCATTAGCCCTTATTTTTTAAACACTGAACAGATCGTTGCACTTCTCCAAAAAGAACTGATCCCCAAACTTAAAAATGCCAAGATCAGCAATATTTATTTCTATGGTACCGGCTTAAGTAATCCAAATAATACGGGAATCATTAAAACTGCATTTAAAAAATTATTCCCTGCAGCAAAAGCTGAGATCAATACCGATCTGTTGGCAGCTGCCAGGGCATTATGCGGAAATGGCAAAGGCATAGCCTGTATATTGGGTACCGGTTCTAATTCCTGTTTTTATAACGGTAAAAAGATCGTAAAGAACAGTCCCGGATTGGGCTATATTTTGGGTGATGAAGGAAGTGGTGCTTATTTGGGCAAAAAAGTAGTGCAGCATTATCTCTATAATACTTTCGATGCTGATCTGATGGCAAGATTCGACGCAAAATTCACTACTAATAAAGTAGAGATCTTAGAAAATGTATACAAACAGCCTTTGGCCAACAGATACCTTGCTTCTTTTACGGCTTTTCTGGCCGAGAACCGTGGTCATTATATGATCGAGAATATCATTGAAGACGGGTTAAATGACTTTTTCTTTACGCATTTGTATAAATTCAGGGAAAGCTGGATCATGCCCATCAATTTTATTGGCAGTGTTGCATTTGGATTTAAAGATATATTGAAAGAACTTTGCGACACTTATGAATTAGAACTCGGGAATGTTTTAAAAAAGCCGATGGATGGCTTAGTTAAATATCACTCTTAAGGAAATTATATGAACAAGTTTCAAAAAGTAACTGAACAAGCTTCGCATTACAGGCATTTAGAAAAAATGACGGTTGAAGAACTCCTCATCAATATTAATAAAGAAGATAAAACAGTTCCTCTAGCAGTAGAAAAAGTGTTACCTCAAATTGAAAAGCTTGCATCTGCTATCTGTGATAAAATGCTGGCTGGCGGTCGTTTATTTTATATTGGTGCCGGAACCAGCGGTCGTTTAGGGATCATTGACGCAAGCGAATGTCCGCCTACCTATGGTGTTCCTTTTGGCCTGGTGATCGGTATTATTGCGGGAGGTGAAAAAGCCATTACAGAAGCAGTTGAATTTGCTGAGGATAAAAAAGATGGAGGCTGGGCAGATCTTCAAAAACATTTTGTAAGTGATAAAGATGTAGTGGTAGGATTAGCAGCCAGCGGTACTACTCCATATGTTATAGGTGCGCTGGAAGCATGTCGCAAACGCGGCATAGTTACGGGAAGTATTTCCTGCAATCCTAATTCACCTGTAAGTGAAGCAGCTGACTATCCGGTAGAGGTTGTTGTTGGACCAGAATTTGTTACAGGCAGCACCAGAATGAAAAGTGGCACTGCACAAAAACTCGTGTTGAATATGCTTTCTACAACTGTGATGATACAATTAGGAAGAGTGGAGGATAATAAAATGGTGAACATGCAATTGACCAATATTAAACTGGTTGATCGTGGTGTAAAAATGGTGATGGATCAACTGCATCTCACAGAATATGAAACGGCAAAAGATCTTTTATTGAAGCATGGCAGTGTAAAGAAAGCTGTTGATGCGATGAAACTGAATGGCTATGCACAACATTGAGCCTTTCTATAACTGGCGCCATATTTATGTTTCAGAAGAGGATAAAAGATCTCCTTTTTATGGTCGCGAATACAGTGAGTTTGAGTTCTCACAAACTGTCTATAATTATTATATCCATCCGCAGTGGGATGATTTTGGAAGCAGAACATTATATCTGAAAGTTATTGATGTTGATTACGAATTAAACTTTATCATCATTGAAATGATTGGTGAATGGAATGATGCCATTGAAAATGATATCATGGAACTGAAAAGAGAAGTGATCGATCATTTCAGCAAACAGCATATCACAAAATTCATTCTTATCGCAGAGAATATTCTAAACTTTCACAGCGGCGACAGAGACTATTATCAGGAATGGTATGAAGAAGTAAGTGAAGAGAATGGCTGGATCGTTGCACTGAATATGCCGGAAGCAACTCAACAGGATTTTAAAAAGAAAAAACTGAACTACTATATTGAATTGATGGATATCCCTGAATGGAGGGTCTATAAACCTTATCATCTGTTTAAAAAGATTGATGATATTTTCACAAATCGCTTATGCTGAACTATTTGAAATCATCATACATCTGATTCTTATTGTAAGCTATTTGACTACATTTAATTAACAACATACACTACGCTCCTTCAACTATAAATGCTATTGTTTTGTTAGAAGAAATTTTAGCAATACCCCAATGCTTTTGCAGCAGGTATATTAAAAATCAAAAGATCACTGTAATGTTTTTTGTAGTTCTAGACAGAGTTTCCACTACAAATAAATAGGCCAATAGCTATAGTAAAAACAAATACATTACTTATTCCGATCATTTACTTATTGGCTTTACTGATTTCAAATACCTAAAACAACTACTATGAAAATCATTTGCATCGGAAACTATCCGCCCAGGCAATGTGGCATTGCTACATTCACAGAAAACCTGATCCATGCCCTGCAAAAAGCGGCCTTAATTCAATCAATTGATATAGACATTGAAGTTGTTGCAATGAATGATACAGATCAAACCTATCATTATCCTTCTATTGTCACTAAGACCATTCGTGATCAATTTAAAAGCGACTATATTGAAGTGGCCCATTATATAAATCAATCGAATGCTGATGTTTGTTTGATCGAACATGAATATGGCATATTCGGCGGGAACAGCGGAGTTTTATTGCTTTCTTTGATGCGCCTTCTCAAAGTTCCGGTGGTAACAACCCTACATTCTGTTTTACAAAAACCAAATTTTCATCAGAAAGAAGTATTAAAAAAGATAGCAACTTACTCTTCGCGTTTAATAGTGATGAGTGAACTAGCTATTGATTTTTTGAAAGAGGTTTATGAAGTCCCATCTTCCAAAATAGCCTGTATTGAACATGGCGTACCTGATTTTGAGTTAATGAGATCTTCCCTGCCCGCTTCTCCGAAATCATGGATCGGACGAAAAGTAATGCTAACATTTGGATTGATTGGCCGTAATAAAGGCATTGAAACAGTTATTAAAGCCTTACCGCAAATAGTTTCGAAACACCCCGATCTTTTATATGTAATAATGGGTAAAACACATCCGCATATAGTTAGACATGCAGGTGAAGAATACCGCGAATGGTTGACTCAGATGGTCAGCAATTTAAATCTGAAAAACAATGTTCAGTTCATAGATGAGTATGTTAGTGAAGAACAATTGGTATCAGGTCTGTTATCGGCTGATATTTATGTAACACCATATTTAAATAAAGCTCAGATTACCAGTGGCACGCTTTGTTATGCACTAGGTGGTGGGTGTGCCGTTCTTTCAACACCCTACTGGCATGCCGAAGAAATATTGGTGAACGGCCGTGGTGAACTCTTTGGTTTTGGAGATACCACAACACTTTCTAAACAAGTAATAGAACTGCTAGACGAACCATTGAAACTAAAAACAATGCAACAGAATGCCTATGCATATGGTTGTTCTATTGCATGGCCATTGATCGGGAAAAAATATATTGATGTCTTTGAAAAAATTACAGTAGAAGCACTTCAGCCTGAAACAGATTTACAATATCAATTGATCGACTTTCCTTTTAACCCGCAGCATTTATTCAGAATGACCGATCATACAGCAATTTTACAGCATGCGCATGGTTGTACGCCAAATTATAAAACCGGCTATTGCCTTGATGATAATGCAAGAGCACTCCTTTTAAGCATGATGGCTTTCAATCAATTTAAAGATCCTAAATACATTACAATTGCTGTCAGATATCTTTCTTACATCAATCATATGCAGCACAAGGATGGCAGGTTTGATAATTTTATGACTTACTCGCATACACTTTTCGAAAATGATCATTCCGAAGATGCGTTCGGCAGAACAATTTGGGCTTTAGGTTATTTGGTTCGCTTTGCACCTAATGATGATCTGTTTCAATTAGGGCATGAACTTTTTCACCGATCACTCAATCAGGTTGCACATTTAAATCATCCCCGCGGATATGCAAATTGCATCTTAGGGTTATATCATTACGTGAACAGATTCCCGGATCAGGACAGGTTTGTAAAAATGATCAGTGAATTGGCAACAATATTGTGCGATGGTTATGACGCTTGCAGTAAAGAGAGCTGGCAATGGTATGAAACGATCATTACTTACGATAACGCCTTATTACCGGCAGCATTGTATAAAGCTTATGAGTTGACCGGCTCAGAAAGATATTTAGCAGTCGCGGATGCTACAACTGCATTCTTAGAATCAAAATGCTTCCTCAGTGATCATCTTTCATTAATAGGAAACAGAAGATGGTTGAGAATGGATGAAGACTATGAATTGTTTGCACAACAACCAATAGATGCAATGGCAATGGTTGTATTATACGACAGTATTCATCAACTGAAAAAAGATCAGGCATCTGCGGATAAGTTACGCATTTCATTCAAATGGTTCCTTGGATTTAATGATCTTGATCTTCCATTATACGATACCGATTCATCAGGATGCAATGACGGAATTGAAGAATTTAGTATCAATCGAAATCAGGGAGCTGAAAGCACAATCGCCTATCATATGGCATGGTTAATCGCCGCACCATATTTTGAAGCAGAAATGCCTTCAACTGAAGTTATTTTATCTGTTCAGGATATTGCTTATTGTTAACAGCAGTTGTTGAGGATCTATGGGTTTACTGATATAATCTACAGCACCCATACTGAGGCCTTTTACTTTTTCAGATTCACTGGTGAATCCGGAAAGAAATACCACAGGAATACTGATGTTTAATTTTTTAATGAAATCAAGTAATTGATACCCATCCAAATTAGGCATCGCTATATCAGATAATATCAGATCAAATTTCTTTCTTCCGATTTCCATTAATGCCACTACTCCATCGGGTGCAATTTCCACATCATAGTTTTCAAATTTTAATATCTGTGCGATTATCTTCTGGCTCATTACTTCATCTTCCACCACTAAAATATGTGCACGAGCTTCCTTATCAGATGCATTTTTGTTGTAATTAGATGGGATCAACTGTTGCAATAGATCATCGAGATGAACTGTTGCATAAGTTGAAGCAGTATCAGACATGGCATAAGGCAATACCAATTCATTGTTATTGATGATAGCACCACAGGAATAAACTACATTAGGAACATAACCTTCTCTCTCTTCATCGTTTGGCGTTAATAAAGGTTCAGTAAGCTCTCCAATCACTTTTGTAGGATCATGCAGATCAAGCAACATTGCACCTATGCAATATTTACGCATGGTACCAACACCATGTGTGATGACTAACCATCCGTGTTTCGTTTCAATAGGCGAACCGCAATTGCCTACCTGAATGAATTCCCAGGGAAATTTGGGTTCCTGTATTCTGATGGCATCACCCCATAAATTTATATCATCTGAGAACATGATATAATTATTGATCCCGTCAATTCTTGACAGCATCACATACTTACCATTGATCTTTCTCGGAAACAATGCCATGCCTTTATTCTGCGCATTTTCCCCTAGTATCGGCATTACTTTAAACTGATAAAAATCTTTTGTTTCGATCAATTTAGGCATAATGGTAAATCCATTATACGCTGTATAGGTTGCATAGTATCGCTCTCTCCCGTCGTCATCTGTAAATTTCATGAAACGTGCATCTTCAATACCATTACTCTCTGCAGCAGCTATCGGGAATATGACACGATCCGAAATACCGGTATCCAATGAAAAAGTGATCTCATAATGTGAAGCACCCAACCAACTGATGGTTTGCAATATCTTCTTTTGGAGATCATCAGGATTCAATGCTCTTCTTGTTTGATCAATGGCATTATTCAATTCATTGTAATCAAATTCATTTCCGAGTTTGTCCATCACAGTGTTTACGATGGGCTGATCTGCATGCATCTCAATTAACTTCTGCCAAAATATTTCCTTTTTATAGATATAATTTTTGATCGCCTCTGCTTCATCTATCAATCTGCCCGTGGGCTTTATTTCCAGATTATTATCAGCATCAAGAACACCACCTCTGAAAACGATGGACGAAATATGACCTTCACCTGTTGCCCTGAAACTGATGATCACTCTTTTTTGTCCTGCCTGCAATCCGCTTTGATCGGGATCTTCCACCATGGATGGATTAAAAAAAGCGGCAGATTCAATACTGTATTCTGAAGTAAAATAAGCTCCGATCAGGAGCCTTTTATATTCCGGTAAATCATTTACATCGCCCGCTTTACCATTAAGCATATCGCGCATTCTGCTGAAATGCTTCTGATAGATTTTAGAGATATTACGGTGACGAGAAGAAAAATCACGCAATGATTGATTCAATGTAAGTTTTGCAGCTTCATCGGGCATATCTCTGACCTTCTGTATGATAGACAGGACACGGGTTTCAGGCCCCGGATAAAAAAATCTTGCTATAACTCTTTTCGAATCGCTTGTAAAGCGTACTGGCTTGCGGTTTACCGTAGTACTCATAGGAGAGAATTGTATATTAAATGTATCGATTTTTTAACGCAAATCATTAATATAATTGATTGAGAAAAAGTATTTGTTAATACCGTTACTCTTATTAAGATCAATAAATAAACAGACTATGAAATTCTAAGTTTAAAAAAGCTATTTTCACGCATCACTTATTATGAGTATTACCCATCATCGTTACTTTATTTTGCACAAACCATACAATATGGTATCGCAGTTTATCAGTCCGGATAAAGTGGGTTTATTGGGCGATATTGATTTTGATTTTCCCGAAGGCATTCATGCCATCGGAAGACTGGACAATCATTCTGAAGGATTATTGATCCTGACAACCAATAAAAGAGTCACAAAACTTTTATTTGAAAGTAAAGTGCCACATAAAAGGACTTATCTGGTTCAGGTAAAGCATGAAGTGACGGATGAAACGATCGAACAATTAAAAAAAGGGGTAAGTATTCAGATAAAGGGCGGAGGGGATTATATCACTTCTCCCTGCGAAGCAGCGATCGTTGACAGGCCTCCGATCATTACAGCAAGCGAAAATGAGATCAAGGAACATTTACCACATACCTGGCTGACCATCACTGTAACCGAAGGAAAATTTCATCAGGTCAGAAAAATGGTGAAAGCTGTTGCACATCGATGTAAAAGATTGATTCGATTATCTATTGAAGACCTTACATTAGATGATCTTCAACCCGGCTGTGTAAAGGAGATAGAAGAAACAGAATTCTTTACAAAGCTGCGCATAGATAATTGGAAATGATCTTTCGCTGAAACAATTACAATTTGTAACAATAGGTCATCCTCACTCCCATTTGCAAAACTCAAAGTTTTTTGTATTTTACCTTTCTCATCAGCAAATAGTCAGTATTCAAAACCTAAAATCATAAAAATGAGACTGCGATCCATTGGCAATACATTCATCTTAGTTATAGTATTTATTTCCACTGTTCTCTTTTCATGCAGTAATAAGAATATGTCTTTCTCTTCAAAACAACATGCACTTGTAAAAGACAGCGTGCAGGCAATGGTTGGATCCATTGCAAAAGACGTTTCTGATAAAGGACCCAGCGCATGGCTTGATCATTTCGAGAACGCATCAGATTTCTTTATGGCATCCAATGGCGAATTGGTATTCCCCAATATCGATACCGCCAGAAATTTCATCAACAATGTTCTAATAAAGAGTATGGTCCGGATCAAACTACAATGGAATGATGTTCGGATAGATCCATTGACCTCAACATTAGCAAGTGTTGCAGCATATTATCATGAAGATGCTACTGATTCAACAGGAAAGATAACAGCCTATGATGGTTATTTTACGGGTATTGCAGCTCAAACATCAAATGGATGGAAATTGCATAATGCACATTGGTCCATAGCAACACCTAAAAAAGAGAAAGCTTCCGGTGATCCCGTTGTTCATTTCGAGATCGGTTGTAAAGACCTTGCCAAGACCACAGCATTTTACAGCAATATATTCGGCTGGTCGCCAACGGGTGCAGAAATGGCATCTTATATCAATACTAATTCAAGCGAAGGTATTCAGGGACATATTACTGCACTGGGACATGAACCGGATCATTATGTAACTGTTTATATTCAGGTGGAGAATATTAAAGACTGTTTACAAAAGATCGATAAAGCAGGCGGTAAAAAATTAGTTGGACCAATCAAATTACCTACAGGGCAATCATTTGCATGGTTCAGAGACCTTGATGGAAATGTAGTTGGCCTTTTATCAAAACCAACAAAATAAAACAGCATCAGAATGAATCTTTGCGCCTTATCTTGATCTTGATCGTGTTTTCAATGGGTGTATCATTCACCAGTATCAGATAACCACCTCCTCCTGCACCGGATAGTTTATATCCTTTGCATCGATCTTTATACAGGTTGATCATTTCCATGATGGTATCATCCACCATATTCGGGAACATTTTTATCTGCGCTTCAAAAGATGCACGAAATGCTTTTCCAAATGCAAGGATATCTTTTTGCAAGATCGCATCCCAGCAATCATCAGTAGCAATGGCCAATGCTTTTGCGGAATCTATATCGATATGGGTGTTGTTCAATACTTTGTAACTGCCTTCTCTTGGTCCTAATGACAGCAGGTACAAATGAGTTTCCAGCCAACTCAATACTTCTTCTTCATCAACTGATTCAATGGTTGATGGCCAATAATTCTCTTCCGGATAATTTAATTTATTCAGTCCGGGTAAAACAATACCCAATGCATCCTGTGAGCCGGATACTTCTTTGGTACCGGGAGGATTATCATAACTGAATAATATTTTAGCCAATTGTTCATGATCACCGTTCGGTATCTCAATCTTCCAAAGATCAATAGCCTTATTACGCGTACTGCTCGCCATGCCGCTTCTGCTGTTGAATTCAACAGTAGGTTCAATGGAAATAGTCAATACAGCTCCCGGATGATATTTTGAAACAAATGGCTGATCTAACCAACCTCCTGCCAAATCGATACGAAAAGGAATGGTACTCGTGGTTCTTAATGCAGTTGTAGAACGTGAAGGCAAATGCTGAAAAGGAATTCTTTGTGCAATGATATATTGCGTACTATATTGCTCGCAGAGTTTCTTTTTGGCCAATGTATTGCCATCTTCATTCACAAAGAAAATATCGGGCTGAATATCGTGGAATTCGTAAATAAAGTCCATCAAACCATTGCCTGAATTGATCCTGCATTCATGCACACATTCCAATGATTCGATCATATATTTTCTTTCATCTTCAGTAATGATCGGATATCTTCCTTTCAAACCATATACTGTTTTATCCGAACCGATACATACAAATAGATCGCCGAGAGAAGCTGCTTCTTTCAAAAAAGCAACATGACCACTATGTAACATATCAAAACAACCGCTGACAAATACTTTTTTAGACGCCATAACCGATCCTGTTAAATCAAATATTATTAATGGTTAGAAGAACAATAAACAAATACCTATCGCTGCAATTACACAGATCAGATCAACCAGCAGCATCGTTGATAATGCATAACGCGTATTCTTGATTCGTACACTTCCGAAATAAACAGCTATCACATAAAATGTTGTTTCAGCAGCACATTGAAAAACACAGGAAAGCCGTGCAGTAAAAGAATCCACACCATAGGTCTTCATGGCATCAATCATGAAGCCACGAGAACCTGCCGCATTGAATGGACGCAGAATAGCAATGGGAAAAGCATCCACGATCTTCTTCTGAATACCGAATGCCATGAATATTTTAGAGATCAGGTTAGAGATCATTTCAAATACCCCACTATTACGGAACAATGAAATGGCGACCAGCATTCCCAGGATATATGGGAACACAGTCTTTCCTGTTTCCAATCCGTTCATCGCACCTTCTACAAAAGAGGAGAACACATTTTTATTGTTTGATGCGAATACTTTTTCTTTTGTGTAAGAATACACGAGTATCATCAGAATGATCATCAATAAAATAACATTCGAAATATTATTGGTGAAATGATTCTTTTCAATAAGGTCTAATCTGGTGATATAAATTAATAGTCCCGTGATCAATCCAACAATGGCTGCCAGCGACAATAATAAGGAAGCACTCTTGAAATTTATTTTTTGTCTGATTCCAACTATTACCAATGCTGCAACTGTACCAACGAAAGAAGTAATAATGCATGGCAGCATTACATCGGCAGGATTTTGTGCATTCTGTGCTGCACGATAACCGATGATAGAAGTGGGTATTAATGTTAATCCGGCTGCATGCAAGCACATGAACATGATCTGAGAATTACTCGCTTTATCTTTATCGGGATTGATCTCCTGTAAACTCTGCATGGCTTTTAATCCAAATGGAGTAGCTGCAGAATCCAGTCCTAAAAAGTTAGCGGCAAAATTCAGCATCATATATGAAATGGAAGGATGATTGGGCGGGATCTCCGGGAATACTTTTATAAAAACGGGACTTAAAAATCTTGCCAGTTTTTCAGATGCACCTGAATCAATTAATAATTGCAGTATGCCACAGAAGAAAGATAAATAAGCTATTAAAGGAATGATCAGATCCAGGATGGTGTTCTTACAGGTAGGAAGTATACCATCAGTTGCCAGTTTACCTGTAGTGATCTTAACAACCGTATTATCGAGAAAATAAGTGGTATCTTTATTGACCGTCTGGTATTTATGATCTTTTGCTTTGGCGAGTGTATCCTGCAAGGACAAAGGAAGCTGACCGATAAATACTTCTTTCACCAAAACGGGATCATCTTTTTTACCGTTCACAATATTATCAATGGAATAAGAAGAACCCCATGTAAGCATGGCGAGAATATACACAACAGAAGAAAAAATGATTGCAAGCCAGAATCTGCTAAGTGCCATTGTTAGTATTGATTATTTCAATACACAACTTAGTTAATTTATGATTTAGTTGCGCAAATTTACCGCAGAGAATGACTGTAAAATAGTTTGTACATAGTTTTTCTCATAGTATTCTCCCCACATATATCATATAATCCAATTATTAAATTTTCATTGCTGATAAAACCGCTCTTTACTTCATAAGAATTTACAATATGAGACTCAACGTCCA
>CAIKTE010000273.1 GCA_903830285.1 uncultured Chitinophagaceae bacterium
CGTGCATTCGTGGCTGATTTTTTTTATTCTTTTATCCTATTAATCCAAATAATCTTTCTACATCCTGGTTCAGACAAGATTATTTCCCCACCTGCAAATACACTTGTAAAGCTTTTACATAATCTTCAAAAGCAGTAATGCCTTTTTTAGTGATCTTACAGGTAGTGAGTGGATAATTGTCTTTGAATTGTTTTACCACATCCACATAACCTGCATCTTTCAGCTTTTGTATCTGAACAGAAAGATTACCCGCCGTAGAATTTGTTTTTTCGCGGATGAATGTAAACTCTGCTTCCTTAACAGCAATGAGTAAACTCATGACTGCCAATCGAAGTTGTGAATGTAATATGGGATCTAGTTCTTTAAACATTAACAGCCTTCTCCTTTTAAAAATCTATTACGCAGGATCAATCCGGGTATCAGCCAGTTACTGATGGCTGCAAGCGAATGCAATAACATATCGTATTTGTATGTTGTAAAACAGGAAATGATAAAAAACAGATAACAAAGAAAACCACCAATGATCATGGGTTTGAATTTTCGTACCAAGCCTGTTGCTAATGTGGGTATAGCATATAAGATAAAATACACCGATGAAATACTAAATATAAATGGATGAAAGGTTGTTACAGCTCCGGTTGCTTTATTCTTTTGCAATAACTCAATACCATCATTGGCAAATATATTTTCGGTTACAGCAGGAACCACATTATTATAAAAAGCCACTGCAAATATGCTGATGCCAAAGATCATCCAGATCGCATTCATAGCATTTTCTTCATAGGTCAATACTTTCCGTTTGCGAGACTCACGAATCGAAATAATGATCTGCGGAACAATGGCAATCAAAGTAAGGAACCAGATATCAAACCATCCTGTTGTAAAATTAAATTGTGCTTCTGCAAAACTGAACAATCCGCAAAAGCCAATCACACTTCCCCATAAAATGGCACTGGTGCCGCTTTCATGAAAGCTTCCTTTTACTTTATGGATCATCTCAGTAATTAACTGCAGACTTTCCTCTTCACTTAATTTTTTATCTTCTGCCATAATCAATGATGTTGATATTGTTTACGCAATAAATGACCCGGAATAATATAACTGATCAAAATGGCTGCTGCTCCTAATAGTAACTGATAATCGAAAGAGAGACGGGAACAAACGATCGCCAAAACAAAATTGATCGAGCCGCCAATGATCAAAGGTTTAAACTTGATGAGTCTGCCTGTAACAAAAGTTCCTATTGCATATAGCAGAATATAATAGGTGAATGCATTTTGCCAGTTAGCAACAGAGGCGCTGTTAACAATTACCAGCACAATAAAAGAAAATGCGATGGCGATCCATAAATAGTCAGTTGCTTCATCAACAAAAGTTTTTACTTTTTCCTTTCTGGCCTGCCTGCTTCCATAGATGCCGGTAATAACACCGCCAATGGGCATGGTCCACCAAACAGCGTAATGATAGGGATAATTAAAATATACTTTTAGAATAAACTGGGTGATGCATGCTGCAAAGACCAACCATCCCCAAAACAGAAAATAAAAGCTACTGTCGGAGAATTTGTTCTTTGTTTTATCGATCATAGATTGGATCAACATCAAACTTTCCTCTGCCGTAAATTCTTTTTCGTTTTGCATATTGATGGTATTAAAGTAAAGATAGCAGAGGCATTGCAGCCTCTGCCAATGTTTATTCACATATTATTCCAATCTCACAGCTATTTCCTGAACTGCATGATGGGTAAACTTTGCTTTCTCAAACTTAGCCGGACCAAACATTCCTTTGGCATTATTGGAAAAGCCATTTTTTTCTTTAGGTATCCCAAATACATTCATATCCAATTTGCCATTTGCATTTTCATCATAGAACAGCGTGGCGGCATACACCGTATCTGGCAGATCATGAAAAGTATAGGTATCCGTTAATGCCTTGGGTTGGAAGATGGCTTTATATGAAACTTTCTCAATATTCAAATAATTTTCCTCGCTGTTATACAATGCAATAAAAACGGTTCCATTCAAATGCTTATAGCCATTCACTTTTATTGTTAGATCATGTGCGCTTTGTGCCATTAACCTAGCCGATAAAAAGATCAATATGATGAACACAATTTTTTTCATGATTCGATTTTTTCCGGTCAGATATTATTTACTGCATTGTGCCAATAAGCTTTCTGCTTGTTTTTTACCCCATGAAGGATGCAGTTCTGATGCGGGTTTGAATGTTGCAAAAAGATCGACTGCTTTTTGCAATAATGGTTTTGCATTTGCTTTTCCACCACCAAAAGCTTCAGGTGTATTCATAACAGTTTGTCCGTCTAACATATAAGGGCGCGGATTAGTAGGATCAGCTTTCTTCGCATTCTCCAGTGCTGCAGTTGCTTCTTTACCATAGGTCTGCCAGCGGTTCATTGCATCTACGGTCATCTCCAGAATAGCGATCATTTGTTTCATACAAAAGATCTCTGAATTATTTGTTTCCAATGCTTCTGCTTTCGCCAGTAGATCAGCACTCTTGGCTCCTACTTTATCTTTATCGGCTTTTGGATCGATCCATCCCGTTAAATAATTTGCATATGCTGCGTAATAATAAGGAAGCCATTGCGTTTTTTCGGCATCACCAACTCTTTCAAAAGAGGCAGAAAGATCAATAAAGTCCTGAGCAGATCTTGCAGAATCCATTAACTGCAAATTCTGTTTCATTTTCTTGCTGTAGCTTTCGCTCTGCGAAAAAGCAACAGTTGTAATCAATGTTGCTGCGATCAGTAGTAGTTTTTTCATGTTTGTTTGTTTTAGTTTTATTTTTTAAAGATGATCAATTGTCTTTTTTCATTTTCTCATATTCTTTCTCCACATTAAAAATACTGTTGCCATGATATGCATTTAAGTATTGAAATGCAAGGCCAATACCCCAGCCCAAGATGGGCCATTTTGGCCAGAAGTAATATGCATAGCCAACTTCAAAAGTTGAGTAATACCAAACAATGATCAGCATGATGTTCACTATAACATAGCTGAACAATGTCCATTTAAAGGCAACTCTCTTTCTGGCAATCTGCCAAAGTACTTTGTCTTTTTCTGTTTCATTTTCCATAAAAGCTCTTTAGTTGGTTTTAAAAAAATTATAAATTATTATTGATCGCATCCTGCCTTCTGTCAACACCCCAGCTTAAGAATACGCCAAGAAAATAAAAGCTCTTTGACGGAGGTGTGATAGATTCTTTATGCGCACCATCATGACTGTAATTATATCCATACACCAGATTACTACCCAGCACATTTGTTACGGAAGCTACTACAACTGCAAAAGCTTTATGAATTTTGGTCAAATAATTCATACTGAAACCCAAATTATTGAAATCAATTGTTTTGCCCTGATCACCGATCACATACTTACCAATACCATTATTATAAGCAAAATAATAATAAGGCCTTCCTGTTGCATAACTATAGGTGAAATTGAAGCCTGTATTGATCTTTGGATAAAACCTTTTCAAGACCACTGAAACAGTATGATCTGCAGTAAAATTTGGTTGTAATTGTTGCGGATAATTGAGATAGTCTCTTTTGGTATCGAGATAAGAATAACTGATCCAGTAATCTAAATTTTTAATTGTTTTCTTATCTCTCCAGAATAGCTCAATTCCTTGTGCATAGCCACTTCCGCTATTATCATATGCAGGAAATGTTTTGATCAGGTCTTCATATTTTTTATAAAATGCTTCTACACGAAAAGTGTAAAAATTATTCATTTTCTGATAGTTGATGATATAGTGGGTTGCTTTTGTATAACCCAGATTGGTTGTATAGAGCAGTTGTGATTGTTCCGGCTTCTGATAGAATATTCCATATGCCATTGAAACCTGCGCATCTTTTCCTGTTTTATATGCCAAAGAAATTCTTGGTGCAATGTTTGCTTTGTTGATGAGTGAAGAATATTCGAAACGTGCACCAACTTTAGCAGCTATATCATTAGTGATATACAGATCTGCTTCAGAAAATACTGAAGTAAAATTATCGTTTTGCGGATAGCTGTACCCGTTATATGTGCTTTTATTATTTACATACCAATACTCAGCACCAAAACGAACTACACTGATACCGCTCAAGCGTTTATCAAACACCGCTTTAACCTGTGCTAAATTTTGCCAGTTGTTCAACTTAAAATTAACGCTGTCTAACCATTGTAATCCGGTATTATGTATCTGTTGATTATTCTGATCTTGCAATTGCTGTTCGATCAGATCATGATTGATACTCCAGCTCGATCCGATATTCATCTTCCATCCCCTTCCCAGACTTTCTCTCCAACTTAGATTATTATACCAGTTCAGATTTTCTAAACCAAATGCCGTTTTTAAATTGGCACTGTCAATATTGGGTCGTCTTAAACCCAGATGATTGTAAGCAAATGTTGTATAATACTTGATGATGCCTCCCTTTGTTTTAATTCTGAAGTTCGCATCAGCCGTATGAAATTCCGGAACCCTGAAATAATCGATGGACTGTTTTACAATTTGAAAATAGGGCCAAACATTGGTATAGCCGTAATCGAAACCCCAAGAAGATTTTTTATTCTTTGATAATTCCTGAAGTCCCACACCCAGAAATACTGTTGAAATACTGGCATTGAATTGTGATTGATCGGGAAAATCAATAG
>CAIKTE010000274.1 GCA_903830285.1 uncultured Chitinophagaceae bacterium
AGTGCATTAATTAATGCACTTGACCCGAACAAGGGCAAAAGAAAACCAAAAGAAGATGGGAATCTTCGTAGAAAATTATTTACTGTTCCTGTCTTAATGTTCTGAATGCCAGAAAAGCACTTACAATGGTTAATGCAGCACCAAAGAGCATAGGAGCCCCCGGGAAACGAAAAGGGGCAGCTGCAGACGTAAAATATGAGAACAGATAGGTCATTAATAAAGGGCCAAAAATGGAAGTAGCGCTCATTAAACTGGTTAAAGCACCTTGTAATTCCCCCTGCTCGTTGGGGGGCACGTGATGAGAAATGATGCCCTGGATGGATGGACCGGCAATTCCTCCCAATGCATAGGGTATCATAAATGCAAACATCATCCAGGTTTCAGAAGCAAATGCAAATAAGGTGAAACCAATGGCGTATAAACTTAAACCGACATAAACACTTTTATGTTGCCCCAATTTTGGGATGATGATCCTTATCAATCCACCCTGAACAATACCCACTGTTAATCCTACAAAGCCTAGAGAATAACCTACCAGTCTTTCGTCCCATCCGAATTTGAGAATAGTGTAATAAGTCCAGGTGCTTTGTACTGCATGAGCGGCAATATATAATAAGCTGATGGATGCTACTAATCCTGAAACCACAGGATATTTTTTGAGATGCATGAGCGAGCCTAATGGATTGGCTCTTTTCCAATCGAACTCTCTGCGGTGGTCTTTAGATAATGATTCCGGCAGAACAAAATAACCATAAAGCCAGTTCAATAAGGCGAGTCCTGCCGATGCAAAGAAGGGTACCCGCGAACCATAATGTCCTAAGATACCTCCCAAAACAGGCCCAATGATAAATCCGATGCCAAAAGCGGCTCCGATCATTCCAAAGTTCTGAGCCCTTTTTTCAGGGGTACTAACATCAGCAATATAGGCGGAAGCTGTGGTAAAACTGCCTCCGGTTATGCCTGCAATGACCCTTCCGATAAATAACCAGATGATATTAGGAGCAAAGCCCTGTAATATATAGTCCAAACCAAATCCAAAAAGCGAGAACAATAAAACCGGCCTCCTGCCATATTTATCACTCAAATTTCCCAAAATGGGAGCACACATAAATTGCATTACAGCGTAGGCGAATAATAACCAACCACCGTACTTGGATGCATCACTTAGGTTGCCATGAATTAATTCGGTGATCAATTTTGGCATTACAGGAATGATGATACCAAAGCCGGTAACATCGATCAATAAAGTGATAAATATAAATCCTAAAGCAGCTTTTTTGACAGGTTTCATAAACAGTTAATATAGTAGCAAAATAAAGGAAATTGTATGCTTTGTGTAAAATATACATTGACGAAATAAGAAATACTTTATAGGACTACAAAAAATACCGTTAAAAAACTACATCCGTTTAAAATAAAACACTATTATTTTATCATGTAATCCTTTATCTCGGTTTATGGAAAACCTATTATCTTTTTTTGAAGATGCTTCTGAATCGTTTTGGATCATTGATCAGAACTATCGATTGGTTTATGGAAATAAATCTTACTTTATTTCCATGGAAAATGTTTATGGCCGTAAAATAAATAAAGGAGACGCGGTTTTAAGTATCATTCCTGAAGGCACGGATCACTATTCTTTCTGGAAAAACAGTTATGAAAAGGCTTTTCAGTTCAAACAATATTCTTCAGAACTGGCCAAGGGAGATCCCTATTTTAAGCTCAGGACAAAATTTGATTTCAGGTTAATAGAATCACTCAGCAAATTTGTTTGTATTCGTGCAATTCCATTAGATGTATCAACGGGTGAATTTAATTACAATTTATCTTCTGCCGATAACAACGAGTTCACATTAAGTATTGATAAAGACGGAAATATTCTCAGGATATCACCTGCAGTAAAAAATATCTTGGGTTATATGGGCGACTGGATGGACGGAAAGAAAGTGATCGAATTATTGCATCCGGATGAAAAGGACCTTTTGCGAAGCGTTTTCAAGAGCAGTGAAAGCATGGAAGCAACCTGGTGCCGGATCAGAGACTTCAGCGGAAAGTATTTCTGGTGCAATATTCAGATGGCTGCTTTTGGCAAACAACAAGTTGATAGAAAATTTGTAATAACCATCAATGAAATAAGGATTCAAAAAACACCAGCTGATACTTATGTTCCCGATGCTAATATATTACAGATCATTTCTGAAGCGCAATCCTTATATATTAATTCGAGTAAAGTAAAAGCAGCTTTCGATACTTGCCTTTCCTATTTTCACAACGAAGGTATAGCCCCGTTCTCCTTTATAGCTGCATTAGATTGGGAAGGAACTGAACCCTCTTTAAAAATGCAATCCAATAATGGTAATTGGGTTTTTGCAAAAGAAGATTCCATGAAGAATCTGCTGAAAGTATTGGAACAAAAATGTTACGAAATTCAGAAAGGGATCAATAATAATATTGATCAGGAGATCCATAATGCATTTGTGATACATTTTGAAAAAACATATTTTTTAATGTATCTCTTATTACAAAAGAGTGAAATTATAGGTGTAGTTGTAACATCTGATATGACTTTAGGGGCTGCATCTATTGCTCAGGTCAATCCTAAAATAAGTTATTTCAGACCCGTGTTGATCTCTATTCTGCAAAGCAGCAGGTTTATTAAAAGCGCCAATATAGCCCTGCATAAACTGGCAGTAAGTAAAGATGAACTTCAGTCTCTCGTTACTTCACTGGATGATATCATTTTAGAAGTTAATACCAATCTGGTCATTGTAAATATCTGGTGCAATAATGAATCCATTTTATCTCTTCCCAAAGAATTAATGATTGGTAAAAAGATAATGGAAGTAAAAGGCGACGGGCTTGGAGTGAAATTTGAAACTGCCATCAGGAAAGTATTGGAAACTGAATCATCTACTATGATCGAATACATGGATCCCTTGTGGAATAAAGTAGAATGGTTCTCTGCCAAGATGAATCTGGTAAGAATGTTCAATGGCGAAAAAAGAGTGTCCATTTTGATACAAGATATCACACAACGTAAAGAGGCTGAGTTTATCATAGAAGAAACACTGAAAAAAGAAAAGGAATTGAATGAGATGAAATCAAAAATGATCACCAGCGTATCTCATGAATTCCGTACTCCTTTGGCAACCATTGTAAGTAGCACTGAATTACTGGAAATGCATTTCAAAAAAGATTATGGAGAGATCAGCCAGCGGGGAGAAGAATTGTTTTCAAATATTTATGAAGAATCAGAACGAATATCTGATATGCTGCGTAACTTTTTGGTGATGGGCAGATTTGAAGAAAATCAAATGCCATTCAAACCAAAGGAAACGGATATTGTTGCGTTGATCCAAAGGATCATTAAAACAAGATTTAATTCAAAACATGGGGAGGGAAAGGTTAAATTAAAAATTAAAAATGAACCTCACGATGCTAAAGTAGACCCGAGCTTATTATGGCATATTTTCAGTAATCTGGTTTCGAATGCCATTAAATATTCATCTGAAGAATCTCAGGTATTAGTAGAACTGGAATTTCTTGAGAATGAGTTTGTATTATCTGTAAAAGATAAAGGCATTGGAATCCCTGAAGAAGATCTGCAAAATATCTTTCAAACCTTTTATAGAGCCGGTAACTCAGATGAACATGGCGGATATGGTTTGGGATTATCTATCGTTGATCGGTTTGTGCGTATGCATAATGGCAAAATTGAAGTAAGCAGCAAGGTAGGGAAGGGCAGTATTTTTAAAATCCATTTTCACTATAATATCAATGTCTATGAAAAAGACCAAGCTTTTATTAATTGATGATGAAAGACCATTATTACAAAATCTTAAACAAATTTTAGAGTTCGAAGATTTTGAAGTGGTTACGGCCGGTAATGGCATCGAGGGACTATCACAGTATGAAAAGGAAAGCCCTGACCTCGTGATCTGTGATATCATGATGCCTGAGATGGACGGCTATGGGTTCATTAAGAACCTGCGCATCAAAGGTTATACAAGTACTCCATTTATATTTTTGACAGCAAAATCAGATTATGATGATCTGCGTGAAGGAATGAATTTCGGGGCAGATGATTATCTGGTAAAGCCTGTAAAGTCTTCTCAGTTATTAGAAGCCATCAATGTTAGATTACAACGGAAAAGAGAAGTAAATCAAAAATTAGAAACCCAATTGTCACAAATTGAGAATGGTTTTAAGTTGATAACCGATCAGGAATTCTTTGCTTCCGTGTATGATATCATCGGGTATCTGCATTTGCTGAAATCAAAACATCATCAGTTAGACGAAGAGTCACTGCAGGAATATTTCGGTTATATGGAACGTTCGAGTAACAGACTGTTGAATCTCTTGCGGAAAGTAAAGAACTGGCATGAACAGGAAAAGCTATTATCCGAAAATACACAGAACAGAACTGTTGCAACCGCTATCAGTGATGTTCTGGAAAAAATCGCTAAAGATATTTCTAAGAATTACAGCAGAGAAGATGATCTGTTATGCAATGCCATTGAAGATGCAAGCTTATACGTTAATGCTGAATTTCTGGAAACATTGTTCAGCGAACTGATTGATAATGCATTTAAATTTTCTCAAAAAGCAAGTCCTGTTATAGTGAGTACTGCTATCAAAGATGCTAATTATGTTGTTACCATCAGTGATTGCAGTAAAACCACCAAATCAGAATCTTTGATAAATTATAAAGCTTTTCAGAAAACGGGCAAGCGGTCGGACAATGATACAGGCTTGGGTTTGGGATTAGCCATCGTTGAACTGCTTGTTAAAAGTATCAATGGGAAATTAAGTTTTGCCAATAATTCTCCCAACGGAGTTATTGTAACAGTTGAGATTCCCATACCTATTGATGAAGAGCCTTCATTAAAAGATGTCAGTTCCTGAAATGATGGATTTTATTAATCAGACAGAATAGTTGTCTATTTAATATCTTTATGACTGATCCCGAAAGTGATCAGTCATTTTTTTTACAAGCTTACCCTTAATAGTTTGAAATCTCACCACATGAAAAAATTATATCTTTTCATCCTGACAATTCTTATTTCTGCAATTAGTTATTCGCAAACAGACAGCTTATTGAACAGCTTACAGGCGGCAAATTCTTCTCAGCAGGAATTGCTTCCTAAAAAAATGTTATTCACACAACGATGGGCATGGGGCGAGCATGGTTTTTTAAGAGGGGGCAAACCCATCACACCTGAAGTAAGAATGGATGATATGAAGATCAGGCGGAAGATGCTTATTGCGCACCAGATCTTTGGCGTAGCTACTTTAGCGGGGTTCATTGGTCAGGCGATAGTAGGCCCAAAATTATACAATGCACAAAAAACAGATGCTGATTATCACAGCTTAAAACAAACACATGATATATTGACATTTACAGTGAATACAACATATTCATTAACTGCATTGATGGCATTGTTTGCGCCCCCGCCAATGGTAAGCAGGGACAAGGGGCTTTCTGCTATTCGCTTACATAAATGGCTTGCAGTTGTTCATTTAACCGGATTGATCGCAACTAATATTTTAGGCGGTTTGATGGAAGACGGAAAGAACCCACAATTAAAACCTTATCATAGGGCAGCAGCTTATACAACATTTGCCTCTTTTGCGACAGCGATGATCGTCATTAAACTAAAATAAAAAAATCAAATGAAACAATCACTGTCTCTGTTATTGATTTTTGTTTTGACGCTAAATGCGTTTGCAGGTGATCATTATGATATTAAAACTGCAAGAGCAGATAAATCAAAATCATTTATCAGTTACCATATGGTTCATCCGATGCATAGTTGGGATGGGGTTAATAAAGATTTTGATGGGATCATTCAATATGATGATAAAACGAATTTGATCACTAAAGTGGCTATCGTTGCGAAAGTGTCGGCCTTTGACAGTAAGAGTTCGAACAGGGATTCTCATATGATGGAAGTTACTGAAGCCATCAAATATCCAACAGTCAGTTTTGTGAGTTCATCCGTAAAAGACAATGGTAACAGCGTTGATGTGACCGGTACCATTACGTTTCATGGTGTGAGTAAGCAAATAACATTTACGGCAAAAGAAGAATCATCAGCCAAGCAAAAAATCGTTTCCGGTGACTTTGTTTTATTAATTGAAGATTTTAAAATAGAAAGACCATCAATGATGATGATGAAAACAGAAAATGAAATGAAGATGAGTTTTTCGGTTGAGTTTCCTTTGAATTAAATCATTTTATGAGAAAAGCTATTCTGATAGCAAGTATATCAATTTATGTAATACTATGGATTGTGGTGATTCTTAAAATTGACATAATGCTAATCAATTTTAATAACTTTTTTAAATTGATGTATTTAATTGGATTTGTGTTATCTCTTTTTTCTTGTGGTTTAATGCTGGTTACTGAGCAAAAACATTCTTTAGAATACAAGTTTATTCCTTTTGCACTTGCGTTTATTTATTTTATTACTTACGTTATTATTTTATTACAGAACTTAAATCATCATTATAACATAAATAAAAATCTTTAAAAGTCACTTTAAGATTTTGACTTTTTATTCAAAATTCTTCTCAGCGATCCAATCTGCCAATTCCTGTTTTAAAGCTTCACCTATCTTTTTTCTTCCTTCGGTACTTGTCAGCAGTGCTCGGCTAACTGCATTATCACCGATCTCCAATAGTACACGATAGGGTGCTGTATTAATATTTTCATCCAGACTATAGAAACTTAATTTGTTGGTGGACTTACAGCGATAATCATTTCTGCCGGTTGTGCTATCTAAAAGAACACCACGATTCTCAAGATCTGTGGCAGCAGCAATGGCTTTAATTAAACGGGCAGCCAATATTCTGTTTTCAGATTCATTGCTATCGCCATAATGAATATAACCCCATACAGCATTTCGTTTGGTGCCACCGTTATTATGTACTGCAATAAAAACCTTAGGATGCTTTTTATTGGCTTCCTGCAATTCATAAGCATAGCCTGATATTTTTCCGTCAATGATGGCAGAAGTATGTTCAATGGCAGTATTGCTTCCTACATTATTATGATGTACATTCTCATTGCCGATACTCCACACTTTATATTCTTTAAAATGTGGTTTCATTTGCATGGCTGCTTCAACAATGGCATTGCATGTTTCAGCTTCACTGAAATCTTTGCCCGTATCAGTTTGATGGGATGGTTGCCATACAACTATGATCTTTTTTCTTTTCAATCCATTATCTGCAAAGGATTGGATAAAAAGGAATAAAAAGCTAAAAATAATAGGTATTGCTTTCTTCATTTATGCTTCCTGTAAAAATGGATATGTATAATCTGTCGGCGGATTAAACGTTTCTTTGATCGTTCTGGCACTTAACCACCTGTATAGATTTAAAATACTTCCCGCTTTATCATTCGTACCACTGCCTCTGGCGCCTCCAAATGGTTGTTGGCCCACCACAGCGCCTGTTGGTTTATCATTGATGTAAAAATTACCCGCAGCATTACGAAGTTTATAAGTTGCCAGATCAACTGCAGTTTTGTCTTGTGCTATCACAGCTCCCGTTAATGCATAAGGAGAGGTTTTATCAACCAATTCCAAAGCTCTTTCAAAACCATTGGCCGGATACACATAAATGGTCAATACCGGCCCGAATATCTCTTCGCATAATGTTACATAGTTGGAAGCCTTTGCTTCAATGATCGTTGGCTGAATAAAATAACCTTCTCTTTTATCGCATTTGCCGCCTACTAATATTTCAGCTTTCGGGTCTTTCCTGGCATTGTCGATATAGGTTTTGATGCTGTTAAAACTTTTCTCGTCGATTACTGCATTCACGAAATTGCTGAAATCTTCTACAGTGCCTACTTTAAAACTTTTTACACCGGCTATCAGTTTCTTTTTTACTTCATCTGCGATGTTGGAAGGGATATAAGCTCTTGATGCTGCTGAACATTTTTGTCCCTGGTATTCAAAAGCACCACGTAATAATGCAGTAACCACAACATCAGGATTTGCTGATTTATGAGCGATCACAAAATCTTTACCTCCTGTTTCTCCAACAATTCTAGGGTAAGATCTGTACATACCCATATTCTTACCGATCGTTTCCCACATATTATTGAATACGCCTGTAGATCCTGTGAAATGCACGCCTGCAAAGTCCTTATGATTAAAGCAAACCCTGCCGATAGTTGGTCCGTCAACATAGATCAAATTAATAACACCATCCGGCAAACCGGCTTCTTTTAAAATGCGCATGAACATTTGAGCAGAATATATTTGTGTGTTGGCACATTTCCAGATCACCACATTACCGCATAAAGCAGCCGATGTTGGAAGATTACCACCAATCGCAGTGAAGTTGAATGGTGTTACTGCCAAAACAAATCCTTCGAGCGGACGATATTCCATCCTATTATGCATTCCAGCACCGCTGACTGGTTGTTGTTTATAGATCTCACTTAAAAAATGAACATTGAAACGGAGAAAATCTATCAGTTCGCATGCTGCATCTATCTCTGCCTGGAAGGCATTTTTGCTTTGTCCCAGCATTGTTGTACCGTTCAGATGGCTGCGGTATTTTGTGCTGATCAGATCGGCAGCTTTTAAAAAGATGGCTGCACGATTTTCCCAGTTAAGGTTATTCCAGCTTTCCTTAGCAGCCAAAGCAGCTTCAATGGCCTGATGCACGTGTTTTTCTTCACCGGCATGAAAATAACCAAGAGTATGTTTTAGTTCGTGCGGCGGATGGATGGCCACTTTTTTATTAGTGCGAACTTCTTTATTCCCAATATACATGGGTATATCAGCTTCCGTACTTTTTAGTTCTGCCAAGGTTTTTTTTAATGCTGCTTTTTCAGCACTGCCTGATGCATAAGATAAAACGGGCTCATTAACAGGCATTGGGTAAGAAAAATATCCTGAACTCATGCTTTTAAATTTAGTGTTGCAAGGTAAGAAAAGAAATTACAGTTGCAACTTATAGGCAGTCAAATGCGGATATTTCAAATTGAAAATTAATAACAAGTAACTGTAAACCTGCAACAATTAATCTTTCTTTTATATCTTGCCTTTCTCTATGCTGTATTTATTCAAATTTTCGTTCATTATTATCCGCTTTGGACTAAGGTTGGTTTTTGTGAGAAAAAAGGCCGAACAGCAGGCAATTGTTTATTTGCACGGTATGGAAGAAAAACTTCAGGGGAAGTTCGATGATGCTACTTTTAAAAAAGTAGTCAAAAGTCACAGCGTCTTTCTTGCCATTGTAAATGATGCATTTACCCTATTACATGACAGATCAACAAATGCGGGCGAACAGGAGCGAAGTATCAACTATTTTATCTGCAGTTCGATATTTGATAATTTCTTTGATGAAAAATTATTGGCAGTTGACCAGATCGAATCAATCACTTTTCAGCCCAAACAATTCATTCCTTATAGTTTCGATCAAAAGGCATTCTTACAGGCACATCTTTTTTTACTCAATGGAATGAATGATACTAAGGATTATTTTATTGTATTGCGAAAGGAATTTGATGCACAGTCTGCTTCCATGAAGCAGTTTGATAAGGCTATTAGCAATGAAGAAATTCAGGAGATCACTTTTGAAAAGGGTGGTAATGCCGTTTTAATGTGCCGTTATTATTTAGATATACAACCTACTAAAGAAGAAGAAGAATGCTGGTATCAACTAGGAACTATGATTCAATTGTCGAATGACCTATTTGACATTTATAAAGACCTGCAGCATAATAATCAAACTCTTGCGCTACGATGCACTGATGCATATGCTATGGAAGAACTCTATCTGAAACAAGTATATGCTATGAAGAAAAATATTGCTGAATTGCCTTACAGTGAAAACAGTAAGCGCACTTTTAGTATCTCAATGGCCGCGACCTATGCACTTGGTTTGATGGGCGTTGATCAGTTAAAAAGATTGCAGCAGGGGGCAACTCAGCTTCCATCTTTAAGATCATTACCCAGAGAATCATTGATCATTGATATGGAAAAACCAATGAATATTTGGCGATGGATAAAATTTGTATATCATTTTGGTAAGATATCTTATACATCAAAACAAGTTTCTTAGCTTTGACAAATTGAATTATGGCAATTGTACTTTTTGATAATAAGATTCGTGAACAATTATTTCCGCTCACTATAACCAAATCAGTCGCTGATCTCCGTTGCGGTATCCTTACTTTTAAAGAACGCTGGGAGTTAAAGTCGCAACAGCAAGTTTTTATATCTTCTGCAGCATATTTGCAACCACTATATCAAAACATTGACGATCATGATGCTATCTGGATCGATGCATCCTTGTTACCTGATGAAGTACTTACAGATAAGATCCTTTCATTGCAAAAAGGTGAAGCATTGGCAGATGATAAAGGATTGATCGCAGGAAGGGCCGATGGTTTCATTCATTCTTTTTCAAAAGATGATTCGTTATCTGTATTCAAAGAGATATTTGAAATAAAAGATGCAAAACGGTTGGAATATACTTTTCAGATATTTCAATGGAGCGACCGCTATATCCGTGAAGATTTTGATTTGCTAACTAAGGGAAGAGAATCGCAACCTGTTTCACATACCAACCAGATCATTCGACAGGCAGATATTTTTATTGAAGAAGGAGCATCCGTTGAATTTTCAACATTGAATTCAACAAACGGCCCGATCTATATAGGCAAAGATGCACAGGTTTGGGAAGGTGTTGCTATCCGCGGCCCGTTTGCTTTAGGAGAGAATGCCTTGCTTAAAATGGGAACTAAGATATATGGGGCAACTAGCATTGGTCCTAATTGTGCAGTTGGAGGGGAAATTAAAAATGTTGTAATGATCGGTCATAGCAATAAAGCACATGAAGGGTATCTGGGAGATAGCGTGATCGGTGAATGGTGCAATCTGGGTGCAGGAACAAGTAATAGTAATGTAAAGAATACAGGAGGCGATGTGAAATTGTGGAATTATTGTACAAAAGAATATATGGTGGCGGGACAAAAATGTGGTGTGATCATGGGAGACTATTCAAGAGTAGCTATTAATTCATGTATCAATACAGGTTCAGTGATAGGAGTGAGTGCCAATGTTTATGCTGCAGGATTATTGCCAAAGATGATCGGTAATTTTACCTGGGGATTGGATAAAAGGTATGTACTGGAGAAAGCATTTGATGATATCAATAACTGGAAAAAGATGAAGCATAAAGCAATCACCGAAGCTGAAAAATCAGTGTTGAAATACATTTTCGACCAAAATAACTAAAATGAAAAATTTGAATATAAAGTATTGGATGTGCCTACAAAAGGTTGGTTCGGAGGTAAAGTAGATTATCAGGAATTGGCGAATAGCCTTAATAGTGCTGGAAAAGAAGGCTGGGAAGTTGTTAGTATGGCAAACACCAATATGTATAACAATGCTTCAAGGTCTGTGATCATTGTTTTAAAAAGAGAATTGCTTGATTAAAAAGATTCAAATTATTGTTGGATAAAAGCTCCGATATATCTGGAGCGACACAGAGAGCAAAAAAAATCAAAAGTTCGATCAATAAAAAATACAATCATGAGAAAACAAATTGCAGCAGCCAATTGGAAAATGAATCTAACCTTACAAAAAGGCGAAGAGTTATTAGATGACATCATTGCATTACCGCATGAATTAAAAGCTGATCAGCAGGCGATCTTTGCTGTTCCTTTTCCTTATCTGGCAATGGCTCAACAAAAAGTACACGGCAAGAAAAATGTTTTCATTGCTGCACAGAATTGTTATAATAAGAAAAGTGGTGCATACACAGGAGAAACAAGTGTAGAAATGCTTTTATCATTAGACATCAGTTATGTAGTTTTAGGACATAGCGAACGAAGGGAATATTTTAATGAAAGCAATCAGTTCTTGGCTGAGAAAGTAAATATCTGCCTGGAAAATAAAATACATCCTATATTTTGCTGCGGTGAGGCGTTGAATGTTCGTGAAGCAAACGGGCAAAATGATTTTGTTGCAAAACAACTGGAAGAATCATTGTTTCATTTGTCTGCCGAACAAATTCAAAATGTTGTGATCGCTTACGAACCCATTTGGGCGATCGGAACTGGTAAAACTGCTACAAGCGATCAGGCACAAGAGATCCATGCATTTATCCGTAGTCAGTTTGCAACAAAATACGGAGCTGCTGTTGCTAATAATATTTCCATTTTATACGGAGGAAGTGTTAAAGGAAGTAATGCAAAAGAATTATTTTCACAACCTGATGTAGATGGCGGATTGGTTGGAGGAGCAGCATTGGTTGCATCAGAATTTGTAGCCATCATCAATGCATTAAAATAATGCCGCCGATCAAAAGAAGTATAGAATTACAACCGTTATCGAGACAACATCATAACGGTTTGTTTTTTTGTTTGCTCTTAGAAAAAGGGGTGAAGAAGCAAGCAGATAAAATTTTGATGCGTGATTTCTGTCAATATTTTTGGGAGAAGGACCTGGAACATCATTTTGAACTGGAAGAAAAAGATCTTACTCCCTTTTCTTCTTATGATGAATTGAAAGAAGGGATCGATCGAATGAAGGAAGAACATGGATTCATCAGGAAATTTTTTACTAATCCTGATATTTTGAATGAGTATTCCATATTTAACCAATTACAGCTACTCTTGGATAAACATATTCGTTTCGAAGAAAGAGAATTGTTCCCAATGATTCAATCGGTAATAAATGAAGAAGAAATGCAAACCCTTGGGCGAGCATTTGAAAACGAAACAAACAACAATTGCTCTGAATACCCTATAAAGTTCTGGGAATAATTATAATTGAACCGGTAATTCAGCTGCAATATATTCATCTAATTTATCCAAATGTAAAATGGTGGAAGTATTGTCTTCATTGGGATTAAACATTGGGACAAACTTTGCGCCGTAAACAAAATCTTCATAGGAGTAAGAAGATCTTGATATAACAGTGTTGGAGAAGCTCTCATCAAAACCTTGAACAAATATCAACAGTTCTACCTGGGCATTTTTAATATCTTCTTTATTCAATCCAAACAGAGGGCTATCTTCATTAATTATGTGCACCAATGTCCAGTTAGAAATTAGCGTATTAGCTTTTGAAATATCCAAAGGCGCATTAAAGAATTTTGTTTTTAAAACTGCATCTTCCATTACACGTAAGGCTACCGTAAGTTTTACTTCCACATTAACCAGGTAATTCCTGGTATAAGGGACCATACGAAACATGAGTGCTGTTCCGTCACGGAAAGGCACATACAATGCATTTTTGCTATAACGAATATAAGCTCTTGGTCTCGCGAAACGTCCGTACATCAAACCGGTTGCCAGTGCAAAAGTGAGTAAGCCTGTCAATGCTTCCAATGCAGCTGTGAAGCTTGTAGCAAAACCAATAGGGCTGATCCTTCCATAACCAACCGTGGTAAAAGTTTGTGCACTAAAGAAAAAGGCCTCTCCAAATTTTTCTGCACTCGTTGAAGCAATCATCCCATTCAAATGTTCAATGCCGATGAATAAATAAATGCTGGCAAAAATCAGATTGATTGAGATGAAAAAAATAACGATCACCAATAAGAATTTCCATCTGGGCATAGATAATAGTGCATGATAAATATTCAAACGCGCCAGGAAGTTCATACCTTTCACCTGCATATTGGGACTGCCATTGTTACTAAAGTATCTTCCGCCGCTTAAAGCACTATTGGTACTTAATCCGGTCTCATTTTCGATTTTTGCCTTTCGGTTAAACTTTTTAAGTATAGCCATATGCTGGATGTATAGTTTCAAAAATACAGTAATTACAATATCGTACTTTAGCGAATTAGAGAAATTAATGTCATTCGATAAACTATTACAACAAAGCCTTATTTGGCGGGGATTTTATTTTGCAACGTCTTTGTTGTTGAATATATTTTTGTCCAGATTCTTACAAGCAGAAGGGAGTGGATTCGTATATTATCTGGCTAATTTTTTTTCGCTGATATTGTTGATCGCAAGTATAAGTATGGAAAGTGGCTTTACTTATTTTGCATCTGGCAATATCATGAAAGCAGAAAAGTTGGCAAGTTTCGGGATTTTTTGGATCGTATTGATTTCAATTATTTTGTTCTTTTTTTTTCGAATATGGTACAGTCATTTTGAAAACAATTCCTCCGTTGATCAACTAAGGTATTGCCGATATGCGTTATTTTTTGTTGCAGGAGTGTTACTGAATAATTTTTATACGGCTTTATTTCAAGCAAAGCAAAACTTTTTCCTTCCCAATCTTTTATTGGGGTTAATGAATATGATTTTTATCAGCATTCTGATTGCAGAAAAGTGGAATAATGCATCAATTCTCATGATGACTGACTCATTTTTCATTTTTATTTTGATCAATGGGACTGTGATAGCAATAGCATACTTCATCAACAATAGAATATTCAGATCAATAGCTTTGATCGGATCGAAAGACCTGAAAATTCTTTTTCATTATTCCTTATTGGCATTGTTTACGAATCTTGTTTTTTTTCTTGTATACCGCATTGATTTCTGGTTTGTGCGATATAATTGTTCAGCTGCAGAATTGGGAAATTATATTCAGGCTTCAAAGATCGGGCAACTGCTTTTAGTTATACCGCAAGTCCTTGCCAGTGCTATATTTCCTCAAATTGCAAGCGGAAAATTGCATGTGGATGTAAGCAGTGCGATTATAAAGCTTTTCAGAATATTCACGCAGTTTTTCATCGTATTGATTGCAATTATTTTTTGGGTTGGTCAAGGAGTATTCATTTTCGTTTTTGGGCAAAGTTTTGATAAAATGCACTGGCCACTACTGATTCTGATCCCTGGCATCTTATGTTTGTCTATCTTAAGTTTATTATCTGCATATTTTGGTGGCCGGGGAGAATTAAAAGTGAATATGAAAGGCGCTGTTTACGCATTGTTAGTTGTTATTACAGGAAATGTCCTGTTATTGAAATTTTACACTATTGAAATTGCGGCAATTGTAAGTTCTCTTGGTTATGCAGTAAATTTTGGATATTCCTTTCGTAAATTTGCAAACGCAGAAGGAATAAAATGGGATGAATTTTTGCGATGGACCATAAGTGACTGGTTATGGTTGAAACGAATGTTATTCAATAAATGAATTTTTGATGCAGATCCTTTGGTTGGCAAGTTGGTATCCAAACCCGTATGAACCTACAAATGGCGACTTTGTTGAACGTCATGCAATAGCTGTATCGAAGATCATTCCTCTCGATCTGATCCACGTAGTTCAAACCGGAAAGAATATAAGAACAAAGGACGGTTATGTTCATGCGAAAGAAGGAAACCTCCGGGAATTGGTGTATAGTTTTCCTTTTAAAAAATGGGGTTGGGTTTGGGGATGGCTGGATAAGATCCGCTATCATATCAAATACATATTTTATTATAGAAGTGTATTAAGTAAATATACCCGGCAATATGGGAAGCCTGACCTGATCCATGTACATGTTCCCATGAAAGCAGGGCTTCTTGCTTTAGAGTTTGCTGATTACTGGCAGATACCGTTCATTGTTACAGAACATTCTTCGATGTATGATCCGGCAGCAGTAGACACTTTTTTAAAAAGAAGCAGCTTTTTTAAACAAAACACCAAAAAAATATTTAAAAAGGCATCTGCCGTAACCAATGTTTCTGCAGCTATCGGAAGAAGAGTCAATGCTTTGTTTAGTTTGGCACAAACAGAAGTAATTCATAATGTAGTAGATACAAGTCAGTTTTTTTATAAAGCAAAAGCTGAAAATGCTGTTTTTAAATGGCTGCACGTATCATCATTGTACCCATTAAAAAATGCTGATGGTATTATTAAAGCTTTCAAATTATTGACCACTGAAAGACAGGATTGGGAATTGACGATTGCAGGAGCAGCAGAGCAGGATCTGGTTGATTCTGTATATGAATCGGGATTATCGCATAAAATAAAATTTGTTGGAGAATTGTCACATAAGGATGTGGCAAAACAAATGCAGATCTCATCAGCACTGATCATGTTCAGTAAACATGAGAATTTCCCTTGTGTGATCATTGAAGCCTTGTGTTGCGGATTACCTGTTGTCTCATCAGCTGTTGGAGGAGTGCCGGAAGCCGTAAATTCCACTAATGGATTATTGGTAGAAAGCGAAAACATTGAAGCATTAAAAAATGCTTTTGGGAGAATGATGGACCAATATCAGCAATATGATCAGGAACAAATAGCGAAAGACGCAGCTTCAAAATATTCGGAAGAAGTGATAGGTAACCAGTTCTTCGATTTGTACAGAACGGTCCTGAATAATAAAAGATCCTCTAATTAACAATTCCATCACAATTCTATGTAGGATGGCGAATTACAGAATTTTCCCCACAGCTCCAACATTACGCCAATAATGAGTTTCAGACTTATATCTTTGCAGCCGTTATGAAGAATATCAGGAACTTTTGCATTATCGCACATATTGACCACGGCAAAAGCACGTTGGCAGATCGTTTATTGGAACATACGCATACTATTGGAGCTCGTGATATGATGAATCAGGTGCTGGATGATATGGATCTGGAACGCGAAAAAGGCATTACCATAAAAAGTCACGCTATTCAGATCAATTACCCTTATAAAGGCGAAGAATATATTTTGAATCTGATCGATACTCCCGGCCATGTTGATTTTAGCTATGAAGTGAGTCGTGCACTGGCTGCATGTGAAGGTGCTTTGCTCTTAGTTGATGCTTCGCAGGGAATTCAGGCACAAACCATCAGTAATTTATATTTAGCGATCGATAATGATCTGGAGATCATCCCTGTCATTAATAAGATCGACATGGATGGCGCTAAAATTCCGGAAGTGACCGATCAGATCGTTGACCTTATTGGTTGTAAGGCAGAAGATATTTTATTAGCTAGCGGCAAAAGCGGAATAGGCATTGATGAGATCTTAGAAGCTATAGTTAGTCGGATCCCTGCGCCACAGGGCAGTTATGATGCTCCCTTGCAGGCTTTGATATTTGATAGTGTATTCAATAGTTTCAGAGGTATCATCGTTTATTACAGAATATTGAATGGTGTGTTGAAGAAAGGGGATAAGATCCGTTTTGTTGCATCGGGACAAGATTATTTTGCAGATGAAGTGGGTGTATTAAAATTAACGATGACTCCAAAAGATGAAGTAAAAGCAGGAGATGTTGGTTATATCATCACCGGAATCAAAGTTGCAAAAGAAGTGAAAGTGGGAGATACCATCACGCTGGCAAATAATCCCGGTAAAATGATCCATGGTTTTGAAGAAGTGAAACCAATGGTATTTGCAGGAATTTACCCTGTTGAAACAGATGCTTTTGAGGAATTACGCGATTGCATGGATAAACTGCAATTGAATGATGCCTCACTCACATTCGAATTAGAAACATCACAAGCATTGGGTTTCGGTTTCCGTTGCGGATTTCTGGGATTGCTGCACATGGAAATCATACAGGAACGCCTGGAACGTGAATTTAATCAAACAGTAATCACCACTGTGCCGAATGTTGGCTTCTATGCATATACTTCAAAAGGTGATAAACTAACTGTGAACAATCCTTCTGAAATGCCCGATCCAACTAAATTAGACAGGATAGAAGAACCTTTTATAAGGGCACAGATCATTTCAATGCCTGATTATATCGGCAATATTATGACCTTATGTTTGGGTAAACGCGGTATATTGATCAATCAGAGTTATTTAACACCAACAAGGGTTGAATTGACTTTTGAAATGCCACTAACAGAAATAGTTTTTGATTTTTATGATAAACTGAAAAGTCAGACAAGAGGGTATGCTTCTTTTGATTATTCGCCTATCGGCTATCGGGAAGCCGATATTGTGAAGATGGATATTTTATTGAACAATGAAAAGGTAGATGCATTAAGTGCATTGATCCATCGCAGCCGTGCACAGGAATTCGGCAGAAAGCTTTGTGAAAAGTTAAAAGAACTGTTGAACAAACAACAATTTCAGATAGCGATCCAGGCTGCTATCGGAGCAAAGGTTATTGCACGTGAAAATATCTCCGCCATGCGTAAAGACGTTACTGCAAAATGTTATGGTGGTGATATCAGTCGTAAAAGAAAATTACTGGAAAAACAAAAAGAAGGTAAGAAACGAATGAAACAGATCGGTAATGTAGAAGTACCTCAGGAAGCATTCCTGGCAGTGTTGAAATTGGATTAGAACGAATAGAACATAAATGCAAATCCCATGAATATTATTCATGGGATTTTTTATTATAAAAACCAACTACTGACAATTATTAATTACGGTATTTATCTTTCATCATTTTCATAATTCTCTTCTCCGTAATATATTTTATAGAATTTAGCGACACTTTTAAATTTTTGTTTATCATATCCAATATTTAAATGCTGAGCTGAGGGGCTGCTATTTATTTCGTTTGGATCTGTAGGATCAGGTTTCTTTTTATTAAAGTCCTCATTCGTTTTTTCACTCAGCATTTTCTTGGAATCCTGGTTGAGTTTTGGGGGCTGCAATTTTCCCATTTTAGTATTATTTAGTGTTTATGATTAT
>CAIKTE010000275.1 GCA_903830285.1 uncultured Chitinophagaceae bacterium
CAAACAAAGGGTCGTTTTATGAGACTAATAACTTTTCACCAAGTCATCCAACATCTTAATCAAAACAACTAATTTAACAACAGTTCCTGGCAGTTCATTCCACACCTAATGCATCCAATATCTTTTCCAGAGGACAAAATTTTGTAAAAGAAGATTGAAGCAAATTAGCACCCACAAATACAGCCAGCCAAAGCCAGTTGATATTGACAAAATGGGCCAATGCTATACTTGTTAATACAAATGTTCCGGCAACGGCACGAACTATTCTTTCTTTCATGATGTAATTGTTTATAAATTAATAACTCGCTTTTTCAACAGGAACTATGAATGCCCTGACAGGGAATTTAGTTCCACTTTCTGTATTATATTTTATGATCAGTTCCATGGCCAGACCGGCATTATCATCACCGGTAAAACTGAAGACAAAAAGCGAATCGAATTTTTCATCCCCACTGGCAAACCAGGCTTCCAGAAGATTCAAAGATTGGTTGTCTTTAAACCCGATCACATCCGTGGCACTGAATACATTGATCTTTGCTTCTTTGAATATTTTACAAACATCATCCTGATATTCTTTTAAACAGGTTACAATAAAAAATTTCATAGACGGAATTTTTATTTTTGATTGGGATATTTTTTGCGCATCATTTTATAATACAATAATGGAACAACCAATAATGTTAGGAATGTTGATGTGATAGTTCCTCCCATCAATGAAATGGCAAGTCCTTGAAATATCGGATCAAATAAAATGATCACGGCGCCTAATGCAACTGCTCCTGCAGTTAATAAAATGGGCGTTGTTCTTACTGCACCTGCTTCAATAATGGCCTGCTTTAATGGTATGCCTTCTCTTAATCGAATATTAATAAAGTCAATCAGTAATACCGAGTTTCGCACCATCACTCCCGCCAATGCAATGAACCCGATCATGGATGTTGCCGTGAAATAAGCATGCAGCATCCAGTGACCTAATATGATACCTACTAACGATAACGGTATCGCAGCAAGCATTACAAGAGGCACTGTAAAATTTTGAAACCATCCAACGATCAGGATGTAGATCATTAAAATAACCACCGCAAAAGCAATCCCCAGATCTCTGAACACTTCAAAAGTGATCTGCCATTCGCCATCCCATTTCAATGAATAATTATCTTCCATCTCGGGTTGATGGGTATATTCTTCTTTCAGTGAAAACCCTTTGGGTACGTGAATGGTTTTTAAACTATCTGATACGTTTGCTATCGCATAAGAAGGACTTTCTAATTTGCCTGCCATATCAGCTACTACATACACTACTTCTTTCTGATTTTTACGATAGATGCTTTTCTGTTTGATCTGTTTGTTTACAGTTACCAGATCTCTGATGCTGACAGCATTCCCCTGGATGCCCACAATTTTCAGATCCAGTACCGCATCCATATTTGCTTTGTCGGCATCACTTAATTGCAGTTTAATGGCTGTTTGATTATAGGATGCAGGTTGATATACATTTCCAGCATTCATTCCCGATAATGCTGCGTTAACCGTTGCCGTTACTTGGGCAGAAGCAACACCATATCGCATGGCTTTCTCTTTATCTACTGCAATATGGAATTCAGGTTGGTCATCTTCTACCATCCAGTCTGCATCCACTACATCGATTGTTTTACCGAGTAATGCTTTTACCTGCTGTGCAATTTTTATCTGTTCA
>CAIKTE010000276.1 GCA_903830285.1 uncultured Chitinophagaceae bacterium
ACATTTCGGGATTGCCTTTAAAACGAGGCCACCAAAGACGCGGGTTTTTAATCTGTAACTGCGGAAAATCTTTTGCTGTAAATACAAGTTCTTTATCCTCTCCTCTCAGCAATTCTATATTCTTTTCAAATTTTATTCCTTCACCGGCTATCTCACCCTTCACCACACATTTTACCGTACGCATGGCAACATTGTACAGTTCTACCGATACTGTTTCATTTGCCTTATCGTAATTATTTTTATCAAAGCTTGATCTAACAAATGGATGTCTAAGCGCTACTTTATTGGTAGCATACAATGAGATACTCCTCCAGATGCCGGTATTCCTGTCGCGAATGCCATCTTTAAAAGTAAAATCCCATCCAACAGACATCAGCATCGTAGTATTCAACCCAATATTTCCATCACCGCCATTTTTATTCTCTCCTTTTGCACGCCATGGTTTTGCCTTGTTGGTACCGGGAATATCAACCGGATAAACTTTAACGGCAATCACATTCTTCTCACCCACTTTTGCAAAATCAGCTATATCAACCTGGTCCTGTTTGAACATGCCTGAAACATCTATCACAAGCACACCGTTTACCCAAACTTCTGCTCGATAATTAATACCGTCTATCTGTAACCAAATATTTTTGTCTTTGAAATTAGCAGGAATGTCAAACTCAGTCCTGAACCAATAAGTATAAAAGTCACGACCCGTTTGTGCGATATCAGGAATAATTTTATTGCTGAGTTTGTTGTTGATACCATAATAAGGTTCAGGGTAAACTTTGTTATACACCAATGAATTCAATACTGTACCCGGAACAACAGCCGGCATCCATTCTTTACAAACAAAATCAGTTTTAGATATTTGTTCACCCGACACAGAGATCTCACCGGCCTTTTTCATCAGCCAGAGAAAATTCCCCTGATGCCCGTCTTTTGAATCCAAATAAATCCTGTTCTTTGAGACAGCATCATTATTAATTTGCCCGAATGAATATGGAATAATGAAAAAAGAATAAATTACAATTAAGTATTTTTTCATTGACTGATTTTTATAATTTATTTATTACAGGTATCACTTTTCCTGTTTTATCTGCCACGATGATCTTATAACCTTTCTCCAGTTGTTGAATAAAAATGTTTGTCGGCTCTTTGAAACTTATTATCACTTTCCCGTTACGTGTTAACTGTGTAAACCCGGTAGCGGCCATTTTTGTAACACCTGAGTTTTTTGAAGCTTTAATGACAGCTAATCCGCGGTATTCACCCGTATACAGATCGCCACCAAAATTTACCTGGAATATTGCAGGATTACCTGTACGAAGTGAAGTAAGATCATTAAACACATAAGAACCATCTTCATTTTTACAACCATCAGGCAAGAGGTTCTTTTGTAATCCAAGTTTGGAAAGGTTTTCAACTGAATAACCTACTACTGTTGCTTTATCATAAATGGATTTGAATCTAGCGGGAATAGCATTGCCTTTAAAGTCATGATCTGCATTTCCTTCAAGCATTAATTTTCCGCCTTTCTTTTCAAAGTCTTCAAGAAACTTTAAAACGGGTTCTTGTGCATATTGCGGATTGAGATAAAGAATCGCATCAAACTTATGGCCGTTTAAAACAGGCTTTCCATCGGCAGCAATTGTTATTTTTTTATTTACAATCAGATCAGATGGGACCAGTGCATTCAGATATCCTGATTTCCATATTTCAACTGTTTTTTCTTCGATCTTTAATTTGTCATTGATATCGTAGGTCCCTCTATCGGAAAGATTAGGATACCAGTTTGCCAGTGCTTCCATGCCAAAGATGACAAGCAATTTTATATCCGGTAAAGAAGGATTGAATTTATTGAGAAGTCTTGCACAATTCTCATTTGCATTGATGCCTTTGATGGCTTCAGCATCTTCAAGATCAAATCTCAGTGCGCGTTTATCATTCATTGCATGATAATGTGTTCGAACGCCGTATCTAAGATCATTGAATGACTTTACTAGTACAGGTTCCAGGTCTTTATCGTAGTATTGATTATACATGGCGTTCATCGGATGTGCCATGGCTACACCCATTTGTGTAGGCAAGAATGTTTTTTCATCTGTTTGACCGTATGCTCTCGGCGCGCTCCACCAGCCGATCCCATTGGCCCACATTTCATCATTCACCAGACTATTATGATAGGTATTGTGTATTCCGTTGAAAATGTCTTTTCCAAAAATTTCTCTTGATCTATTATACACAGCTGTTTCAACTCGAACACCACCACGCCGCATAAATTCCATGTATTCATTAATGGCAGTTATGCGTACTTCCGGCTTCCCTTCAGGTGCATAACGTCCATCAAATAATGTTTTTTCAAGTGACTTTCCGGTCGCAATATTATATTCTCTTGCCATAGCAATGGAATACCAGCGACCTCTGAATGGTGCAGCTTCCTTATCGAAAATTCTTTCAATGAATTTGTTTCCGTATTCATCTAATGCAAATCCATCGAATGGAATATCGCTGTATACTTTCATCGCTTCCACAAAACCGTTGATCTCTACATCATCCCAGTTACTGCTCTGGCTGCAATATTCCTGCGTCATGACGCAAGCAGTCATTCCATTTAAAGATGCATCTCCGTTTATTTTTACCTGAACGGTTTCTTTATCCTGAAGAACAGATGCACATTTTGATGAAATGTCTTTTAATGTAGCAGGATCATAAAAACCATCTCCTGTTTTTTTGAAAGCATACACTTTAAAAAGATCCGATTTCAGTAAACGGTCCGGGAAACGGATATATTTTGCTTTAATGGTTGCTGATGCATTTCCTGATGCATCTAACGGAAGTTCAGTCTCAATGATCATTCTTTGAGATCCTTCAATCGTTTTGTCTTTATAGTTACCCCACAATTGCAACCCCACTTTCAAACCTTTTTTATGAGCAGCTGCAACCAGTTCTTTAAATACGGGATGCATCTTATCAAAATCGTAGAAATTAGCGCCCTCCCTTGCAGTTAAAAAAACCAATGTATAGTTGCATTTATCGGCAATGCTGTCTACATGTGCCAAATACTTCTTTTCTTCAGTGATCAAGTTGGGTGAAATGAACCAATAGCCTATTTCAGGGTGATTCTCGTTTGCAAATTTTGAAACATGCTCTATTTTTTGTGCATTTACCAAATACATATTCATACAAAAAAACAATCCGAAGAATGCATTTATTTTTCTCATATTGATCTCTGTTAATAATTTATCAAATACTTAATCGCTGTTTAAAGTCAATTTTATTTAGCATGAAGCTTTCTTTTTGGACTTGAATTTCTTACGATAATATCCGGCATAATAATTTGGCCATAAGGTCTTGATTGTTTGTTATCGCTTTCGATCTTTTTCAGTAAATGCTGGATCGCTTTTGTAGCGATCTCTTTGATAGGCTGTGCTGCAACAGTGATGGATGGTGTTAACAACTTGAAAAAAACATTGTCGTCAAAAGAAACCACTGCAATATTGGAAGGAATTTTCAGGTTATTTTTTTGAATGGCTTCAATACCAAATACCCCTAAATAATTGGTAGAAAAAAACAAGGAATCTATTGCAGGGTTCTCAGCAATAAAATTTTTAATTCTGTCTACGATCACTTCATCACTTTGGCCTAAAGCAACTTTTAATATAGAGTTATATCCGGTCTTTATTTTTGCATTGGCTAATGCATCATTATAGCCTCTTTCACGGTCTATCATTTGCGACATCCCATTCTCAATAGTAACAAATCCGATCTTTGTATAGTTGTTATCTATCAGGTGTTTTGTTAAGTTGTATGCACCTGTGTAATTATCCAAAATCACATAGTCAGCATCCACTCCGGGAACCAGTCTGTCTATTAATACAAAAGGAATATTTTCTTCCTTTAGTTTCAGTATCTCCGTTTTTAAACCTTGGGTAGCTGTAATGATATATCCGTCTACCGAACTATCTTTCATTTTATTGATCAGTTTCTTTGCGGTAGCATTATTATTTTCGGTACTGCTGAAAAACACACTGTATCCATTTTTATTCGCTTCTACCTCAATAACCTTAGCAATTCTTCCAAAAAAAGAATTACTGATATCTTCTACAATTAAACCAATTGTTTTTGATTTGCCGTTGCGTAACATTCTTGCCGCATTATTGGGCTTGAACCCTCTTTTCTTAATGAGTGCATGAACCCGATTGTTCGTTTCAGGGCTAATACCCATTTTTTTACCTTTTCCATTAAGTACAAATGAAACTGTGGTAATAGAGAGGTTCAGTTCCTTGGCAATATCCTTGATCGAAATTTTTTTTACTGAGGTACTCATCTGTTCAAAATTATTTTTTTGATGACATGGATGGAGGAACAATATCAGCATCGTTACCCCATGTTTGATTTGGATGATCGCCCATCTGCAAAACAAGTTTGCCGCCTTTGATCAATGTTTCATGTAAGAACCAAACCTGATTTAATGGCTTTCCATTTAAACTTGCGGATTGTATATAACAATTTTGCGGATCATTATTTTTTGTTTCAATCACAAATTCTTTTCCGGGATAATATTTATTGTTCAAATGAATCGTGATCTTATCAAAGATCGGGCTTGTTATTTCATAAAAGGGCATTTCTGATGTACCGCCATTGGTAGAGAATAATCCGATCTTCAGCAATACAGCAAGTGATCCCATTAATCCCTGGTCCTCATCTCCGCTGTATCCTTTCTGTGGAGAGATCCCGCTATAAACCGAATCAATGATTTGCCTAGTCCAATATTGTGTTAACCATGGTTTTCCGGCATAATTAAAAAGGAAAGGAGTTTCCATGCATGGCTGGTTTCCGTAATTTATATATACTCTTCTTTGCAGATCCTGATTCGCCGGATTTTCAGATTTTCCGGAAACAAAACCATGTGTTCTTGCTTTGGTAAATGATTCATTCAGTTTATTGGTAAATGCATCATTTCCTCCTATCTGTTCAATTAACCCTTTCACATCATGGGGTACCCACCAGGTATATTGTGCAGCATTCCCTTCTACAAAACCATGCTCGTATTGCAAAATATCAACCGGTTGATTCCATTTACCATCACGGACTTTTGTCCACATCCATCCGATCTCTTTATCATAATCATTTTTATAATTCTCTGCACGTTTACTAAATAAAATATAATCATCTTTCTTTCCCAATACTTTTGCCAATTGCCCTAAAGCATAATCCTGATAAGAATATTCCAATGTTTGTGCAGTTCCATCTTGGTGAAGCCCGTATTTGGTCTTACTTAAGGGATAAGGAACATAACCCAATTGAATATACTCTTCAACACCTCCACCCTTAGAAGTATTAAATTCATATCCGGCCTTCCCCATCATACCTCCGGGAAAATGATCTTTACGCATTCCTTCATAAGCACAGTTGATATCAAAGCCGCGAATTCCTTTTAAATAAGCACTTACTATAAAAGGTGTTGTTGCAGCACCTGTCATTACATACGTATAATTCCCACCTGAAGGGCCGCGTGGAATTAATCCTCCATCCGAATACATTTGTAATAATGAATTAATGAAAGATTCTGTTAATTCAGGATAAACCAGGTCCCATAGTGTGTTGATCGACCATTGAGCTCCCCAAAAAGAATCAGAATTATATTCATTGAATTTGGGTTTACCATCTGTATCTAATGGTATTTGTCCGGTTCTAGATTTTGAGCCGGTATTGTCAATATATGTTCCGCTCACATCACTTACAATTCTTCTTCCTTGTAATCCATGCCATAGGTCAGTATAAAATCTTCTTTGTTCTATGAGTGTACCACCTTCTACTTCAATTCTTCCCAACCATTTATTCCATTCGTCATAGGACTCTTTGACCACCCGATCGAAATCCCAATGCGGCAATTCAGCCTGCATATTCTTCTTTGCTTCATCAACACTTACATAAGAAATAGCCACTTTCATTAGCCTTATTTCATTGGCTTGCGTTTTGAAATTAACATACACACCTGTATGCTGTCCTTCAATACTATTTTCTATCGGGATCAGTTTGCCATCTTTCCAACCACCAAAAGAATCAAAAGATCTATCAAATGCAACAGTGAAATAGATCGTGATCGGCTTAGGCCTTCTCATAGTAGCTGCCATTATTACCTGCCCTTCAATTGTTTGATCATTCACTTTATGTACACTTGCACTTTGTGTTTCTGAAGATCCTAAGACCGTTGTAAAATCAAAGAGTATATGACTTTCATCAGATCGGGGAAATGTATATTTATGAAATCCTACTCTTGTGGTTGAAGTTAATTCAGCTTTTATGCCATAATCTTTCAACACTATTTTGTGATAGCCCGGTTTGGCGATCTCATCTTTATGAGAATAAGTGCTGCCATATTTAGAAGGGCCTAAATTTCCTTTAAAGATCCCTGTAGTTGGTAAAACAGGAATGCCGGACAATTCCCAGCAATGAATATGACTGAAGCATTTTATCGTATCATCATTGTAACGATAACCTGTGTTCCAAGTACCATTCAAAGCCATATCAGGACTAAGATTCACCATCCCGAAAGGTCTTGATGCCGAACTGAAATAAAAGAATCTCGAATTCGCTGCATCGACCATCGGTTCTACCAGATCAGTTTTTTTTATCCCTTTGATATTTTCCTGTTGTGAAAAAACAGGAAAACTCATAATAGACAATAGAAATACATATAGCATGATTTTTTTAAACCGCATAATCATCAGTTTTATCTTGCAATAGAAATATCAACATCTAAAAAAATGGGCTGCAAAACAATAAAGGATTTGTTCAGAGCCTATTCTTCAAGAAATACTGAACAAATCCTTTATTTAAATTTAAGAATTAATAACCCGGATTCTGATCAATCGTAGGGCTGGTATTGTTTAACATACCAATTGGAATTGGTCTTAAATAATGTTTAGCTGCAATCAATGGGGTTCCGTTTAATCCAAACCCTGTCCATGCATTATATTTTGAACCGCGAGAAATCAAAGTAGCGGTACGTTTTAAATCATACCATCTTTGATCTCCTTCACCCAATAACTCTCTTGCACGTTCATCCATGATCAAATCAATCGTAATATTCGCTGCTGTTGCTCTATAAGAAACAGTACTGGTTACAGGAACAGCAGGTGCTGCTATATTAGTAGGGCGAACCGGACTTTTACCGGAATTAGCTCCTAAAGCACGATCAAGCACTTTATTATAATAAATATCGGCAGTTCCTAATTGTGCGCCGGTTGCTCCTTGTACGATCGCTTCAGCTGCCATTAAATAAACTTCCGCAGAACGGAATAATGGATCATTAAAGGTTGAATAACCATCACCATAAGTAACGCCAGGTTGGAAGAATTTCCACATCATTGGTGTTGACCAGTTCAAACTATTCACTATACCAGTTGTACCGTTAATATAGCCTAAGCCTACACCGTATTGATTGACATTTGCAACTGAATAATTCTTAGTACCTCCCGGGATATCCTTACCAAATTGTGCAGTGGTGGTAGCCGGATTATTCCATGGTAAACAAATTGCTGTAGTATCACTTACTTTATAGGTTAAAGTAATGTTTTGCGGGTTAGGATTATTACTTGCTAAAGAAACAGAACCTGCAGTTGTTGCATAAGTCACGCTGGTAAATGTTCCTTCATAACGTGTATCCAATGTTGGATCGAACATAAGATATGCCGCAATTGTTGGCTGATTGATACCATTCCATCTGTTATAAGTACTTGTTCTTGCTTGTTGCGCAACGCCGCTTGGTCCACTACCAAACTGACTTCTCATATTGTTACCGATCAATGTAGTTCCGTTGCTTGGATCTCCCTGGTAATCGGCAGAATTAGCATACTGGATTGCCCAGATCACTTCTTTACTTACATTACAGGTTGCTACGGAACCGGCAGGATTACTAATATTAACATCAAGGTTTGGATTTTTATTATGTGCAGGCCATAAACTATTCCAGTTTGCTTCCATAGGATATAATCCGGATGCAATGATCTGATCACAAAGAGCCAATGCACTTGTAAAATCTGCAGCGCTACCTCCGAGAGAATTATTAAAATTCCATCCTCTTGTTAAATAAACGCGGGCCAATAAGAATTTGGCGGCTCCCTTTGTTACACGCCCAACATCGTTTTGTGCTGCCGGTAATACATTAACGCAGTTTGTTAAATCGCCTATAATTTGTGCATACACATCTTTAGCTGGTGTTTTAGTAACACTTAAAGTTCCTTCCTGACTAGGTGTTAAAGGCATGGGTATATCGCCCCATTGCTGCACTGCCCAGAATAAACATAATGAGCGAAGAAAAGTGGCTTCACCTTTTCTGATCGTTTTTAATGAATCAGCTTCCCCTACTGCTCCCGGTGCATAATACATCACTGAATTACATCTGTTGATCTCACGATACAGGTAGTCCCAAAGTGTTTGAATTTCACCAGCAGAAGCATTTAACCTTGTATCATACTGGTCGTATTGGCTGCCTAAAGGATTAGCCAGGCCATAATAAATAGCAGACCATCCCGCATTACAAAACATATCTGTTCCATTGATGGTAAGAAACCTTTGTTGTGTGATATCTCTCATCAGAGGATAACAAGATGTAGTTAATGCCTCAAACCCTGCAGCATTGTTGTAATAAGTAGTAGTGGTTCTGTTACCCGGATTATATTCATCCAAATAGCTTTTGTTACAACTTATTTCAATCATACAAAACAGTATGATACAGATAGAAACAAGTTTTGCATTTTTAAAAATATTCATAAGAATTTATTTTTAAATTAATAATTTGTTTTGCTTAGAAACCAAGGTTAAAACCAAAAGTGTAAGTAACACTCGGTATCATATCACCATTAGTACCTGAATTATATTCAGGATCGAACCCCATATATTTTGAGAAGACAAATGGATTTGATACCTGCATAAACAGATGCATTCTTTTAACTGTACCACCCCATTTATCCAACTTGGCTTGCCCAACAGTATATCCTACTGTTATATCTGAGATACGTAAGAAACTGGCATCCTGATAAGCAATCGCATTTTTCCAGGAAGGTTGAGGCACACCCGGACCATACCATGTATTGACAGGATTCTGTCTTGTCCAATATCCACCGGGAATGATCACGTGATTATATCTTTGGCCTGTATAATCAGCCATGGTTCCTGTAATCAAATTATTATTATACAATGTTCCGTTACGATAATACATTAAGAAAGAAAGATCAAAATCTTTGTAGAAGAAATGATTGGTCATACCCATTGTATAATTAGGCAACTGTGTTCCTAATACAGATCTGTCATCGATTGCTGTTGATGAAGAAATTACTCCGTCACCATTCTTATCCACAACTCTTACTGAGCCCGGTAACTGTCCGTAAGTCTTTGCAGTTAAACTATCAGCAGATTGCCAGATACCATTAAATTTATAATCGTAATAAGATTTAACCGGTTTACCAACAAATAAACTGTTACCAATGATCTGAGTAACGCCATTTGCTAATTTGTCAACATTATTAATGTTCTTGGCAAAATTCCATGAAGTGGTCCATTTGAAATTCTTGTTATTGATATTAATTGTATTGATCAGGATTTCAATTCCTTTGTTTGAGATCTGACCAACATTCGCAAACACTGAGCTAAAACCTAATGAAGTTGGTAATGATTCGTTTACGATAAGGTCTTTGGTTACTTTATTATATATTTCAAATGTACCGGTGATCCTGTTTCTTAATACACCAAAATCTAATCCAAAATCAAGCTCCTGGCTTTTTTCCCATCTTAAATCATTGTTTGCCAAAGTGCCCGGTGCAAAACCATTACCTAATGTTTGTTGGTAACTATAAATTGTATTTAAAACTGTTGCTTGTGTACTGTAAGCTGCCACATTTGCATTACCTACTTGTCCGTAGCTCACACGCAGTTTCAAATTTGAAAAAGTATTTAATTTTTGAATAAAATTTTCTTTATCCATACGCCATGCAACGGCAGCAGAAGGGAATGTTGCCCACTTGTTTCCATCAGCAAGTTGTGAAGCGCCATCGGTACGTGCAGTTAAAGTAAGCAAATATTTATCTGCATAAGAGTAATTAATTCTGCCCATATAGGATACCAGTGTATTTTGAACATAACTGCTACTCACACCAGTTACGTTCGCATTTCCAGCTGTACCTAAATTATACCAAAGTGAAGAATAAGGAAGGTTTTGAACAGCAATAGAATAAGCCTGAGAAACATTTTTATAAGCACTTTGCGCAGCCAGTACATTCAAGCTGTGTTTACCTTTTGTATAATTATAATTGAACTGGTTATCAAAAGTATAAGTGCTTACTACATTTTGTGTATAGGTTGCTCTTGGCAAATTCACTCCTGCACGGTCTTTTGAGTAAGTCCCTCTGTAATCCGGAGTTTGCAGATCAATATTCGAAGCATTGATCGTTGATTTGAAGGTAAGGCCTTTCATGATCGTTATTTCAGCATAAGCATTACCCATCATGTTTTTGGTAATTACATTCTCAACCGAATTGTTCGGATCTATTTCCACTACAGGATTTAAAACTTGATTATCTTTTAATCCCATCCACATTGCATACCCGGGCGACATGATTGGTCCAACTGCCAGATCATAAACACCAGAACTTGGATCTGTCAATTGGCTATAATATTCTACCCCCGTTGGTCTTGCTCTGTAAGCAGAACGGGTAGCTTCCAATGATCCAGTTGGATTGGTTGCATAATTAATGAAAGTCGTAAAACCAACTTTAAGGAATCTGTTTACCTTACTGTCGATGCCGGCATTTAAAGTATATTTTTTCCAGTTAGTATATACCGCTGTACCATCATCCTGCATATAACCTCCTGAGAAATGATAAGTTGTTCCTGCATTACCTCCGCTAACTGAAACAGTAGCACCTGTATGCAGTCCATTTTGAGATATCGCTTTAACCCAATCAGTATTTTGATTGTTATTAATCGTATTCATCTCATTTGCTGTAAAAGTATTTGGTGAACCTCCATTAGCTACAAAGTCAGTTTGAGTTTCTTTAAAGAACTCCTGAGCATTTTGCAGTTTTAAAACGTGAGCAGGATGATTTGTACCTATATAGGCATCCACAGAAACTCTTGGGGCGCCGGTTGATCCTCTTTTAGTAGAAACCAATACAACACCATTTGCACCTCTTGATCCGTAAATGGCCGTAGAAGATGCATCTTTTAATACGTCGATGGATTGAATGTCAGAAGGATTCAGATCTCTTAATCTGCCTCCTATCACACCATCAATTACATACAGTGGTTCAGTAACACCTGTACCTCCATTGGTAGATGAAATGGTACTTTCACCTCTAATATCAATGCTAAAGGCTTTCCCGGGATTACCACTTGATTTGGTAATCACTACGCCCGGCAATTGACCCTGCATAGAACTGGTTACATCAGCATTATTTTGTCTTACCAATTCTGTAGAAGTAATCACACCTACAGAACCTGTAAGGTCTTTTCTCTTTACAGTACCATAACCAATAACAACCACATCTTCTAAAGCTTTAGCTTCTGAAATCAATTTGAAGAGGATGCTTGTTTGATTGGTAACAGTTATTTCCTGAGTTACAAAACCTACAGAACTTAGCACAAGAACTGTATTTCCTTTATCAGGAATATTCATCGTGAATTTTCCATCAGCATCTGTAATCGCACCTTTTGATGCATTACTAACAGTAGCTGAAGTACTCTTTACGGTAATTGATGCACCCTGCATTGGGGCAGCAGTTTCATTGTTGAACACCTGACCAGTTAATTTGCGGGTCTGCGCCAGCAAGGTTACTGATAAAAAACAAAACAGGGGAACAAAGAATAGAACTTTTCTCATAAGGCAAGTTTTGGTTTAAAATCGTTGATAGCATAAAATCCAAACTAAAACTATTAAAACCTTTTAGTAAAATTAGAGAATGATGAAACTATTTGAACGAAAACGTTTTCGTTAAAATACTTGAGAATCACGCAGCACAAAAAATAATCAGGGTACATTCAATAATAAAAATATTAATTCATCCTTTTAATAGTTCCTCAAATGAAATACAAACACCTTATTTTCTTTTTCCTCTTTTCATTGATCTTCTCTACCCTATTCTCACAACAAAAAACCGTAACCTTAGATTACTTTTTTAATAATGAGTATAAAAAGAATGCAGAGGGTGTACAAGAAAGATTTCATTATGTATGGGAAGACAAAAGCATTAACGGTTATTCTATTTGGGCTGATATCTTCAAAACCAAAGCGGTTGTTACTAAGAGCCTTGAAACCGCACCAACAACGGATAATTTAAGATCAACCGATATCTATATTATAACAGATCCGGATAACTGGAAAGAAACAGCGCATCCTAATTATATGACAAAGGATTATGCGAATATTATTGCAAACTGGGTAAAGCAAGGAGGTGTACTTGTAATGATGACCAATGATTCTGCCAATACCGAGCTGCATCAGTTTAATCAATTAGCTGAGCTATTCGGAATTCATTTTACTGATACAGTACGCAATACGGTCCTAAAAGATATTTCTGTCGGGAAGGTCATTGTTCCAGAAAAAAACGAGATTTTCAAACCCGGAAGAGTTCTTTATTTAAAAGGAATTTCAACTATTACCCTGCAATCGCCTGCTAAACCTATCATTGTAGATAAAAATGATATTATCATGGCTTCTGCAAAATACGGTAAAGGAACTGTTTTTGCAATTGGAGATCCATGGATCTATAATGAGTATATTGTAAACGACAGACTAAGCTCCGAATATCAAAACGGAATAGCTGCTGAGGAATTTACTGATTGGTTGATCAAACAAATTCCAAAGCACAAATAAATCTGATCAGCAGATCTTATATTTATATGTGACAAGCCTTATAATAATTGATTGCAAGATCAATTCGTTTTAATTACACATATCATTCTCTAAAATAAGCCATATGAAAAAAACAAACAGTGTAAGCAGAAGAGACTTCTTGAAAACTACTTCAATACTCGCTTCAGGCTTCTTTATTATTCCACGCTATGTTTTAGGGCGGGGATTTACAGCTCCCAGCGACAGGATCAATTTAGGATTTATCGGCTGCGGCAAACAAAGTAATGGTTTACAAAATTATTTTTTAAAGACCGATCAGGTTCAATTCGTAGCTGCAGCAGATGTATATCAGGCAAAAACGCAACGATTTATTACAAACCTCACAAAATATCTTTCAGCAAAAAATAATACAACAGCAACTAATAGTTGCAAATCATTTAATGATTTCAGAGAATTACTTCAACTCAAAGAAATTGATGCGGTAGTTATTGCTACTCCCGATCATTGGCATGCAGCTGCCGCAGTAAGAGCCTGTAATGCAGGTAAAGATGTTTACTGTGAAAAACCATTGTCTCTAACAGTAGCAGAAGGCCGTGCAATGGTCCATGCTGCAAGAAAAAATGATCGTGTATTTCAAACAGGAAGTATGCAACGTTCTTGGCCTGAATTCAGACATGCCGTTGAATTAGTTCGTAACGGATATATTGGAGAAGTCAAACAAGTAATAGTAAATATTGACGGTCCTCCTAAAGAATGGGATCTGCAAGGTGAACCCGTTCCTGAAGGGTTGGACTGGAATTTTTGGCTGGGTCCCAATACTATAGAACGCCCTTATCATTCAATACTCGCACCGAGTATTAGCTTTGAATCTAGCTTATGGCCGCAATGGCGTGCCTATAAAGAGTTTGGCGGTGGCGGTATGACCGATTGGGGTGCACATATGTTTGACATTGCACAATGGGGATTGGATATGGACAATAGCGGACCGATAAAAATAACCCCTCCTGCAGTGGGAAAAAATGAAGGACTGACCTATCAATATGCCAATGGTATTCAAATGCAGCATCAGAATGATAAGGGAGGCGCCTTTTGTGAATTCATCGGCACAAAAGGAATAGTGCATGTAGGAAGAGGCATATTAAAAACTTCTCCTGAAACTTTGAAAGATCATGTGATCACTGATAATGAAAAACATGTCTATTTCAGCGAAAATCATTACGCAGATTTTTTAAATGCGATACGTACCAGAAAGAATCCGATCTGTGATGTTGAAATTGGTCATCGCACTGCATCGGTATGCAATATTGGTAATATTGCATACAACTTAAGAAGACCCTTAGAATGGGATCCTGTACAAGAACAATTTAAAAAGGATAAGGAAGCAAATTCATTATTGCATAGACCGATGAAAAAAGAATGGAGAGTTTGATGGAAATAATAAAGTGAATTACATCAGATCCATATTGATGTAATTCACTTCATACATAATAATTCAACCTATTTTATTTAGTTATTTTCAACAGTAACACACCATGAACAGGAATAACAGTTTCGAACTTATTTCCTGCAGCTAAATTTTTCTGTCGCCAAAGGTCACGGATCTTATACTGTTCATTCATTCCTATTTCTTTCAGGTTAATTGTTTTCTTTACTGATGATTCAGATAAATTAAAGATGCCGATCGCTTTGTTACCATCTGCCAGATCCTTCACCCATATCTGAAGATCTTTTTCTATCTCATATTTCTTTGGGCCTTTGCCTAATGCATCCTGGTCAATTGCCAGCACTTCATCATTCGATAATAGATTATACGTGAATGCATCCATTTTAGACAGGTCGCATCCCAGCATCAAAGGAGCACTTAATAAACTCCACAAGCTGATATGCGTGTATTGTTCACTTGCTGATAATTTGGTGATATGCAAATGATCTCCCCATCCAACATAACCAACAATCAACATATCAGGATCTCCAAAACCATAATGATTGCTGTTATAAGAAGATGGTATCTCCTGACTGAACCCAATAGTCTTTAAACTATTCCAGTTATCAGTAATATCACCTGTGGTACGCCAAACATTCCCGCCAACCTGATTGCCCCATTTCCAAACTTCACCCATCCCATATTCGCAAAGAGAATACACTATATTCCTTCCTGATCTCTTTAATGCTTCATTCATTACAAGATAGGGCGCTTGCAATTGAGGAATTCCGGGTGGTGTTTGATATAATTTTCTGTAACTGCACAGATCATATTTCAAATAATCCACTCCCCATGCAGCATACGTTTTTACGTCTTGTTCTTCATGCTGATAGGATCCCAGAAATCCGCCACAAGTTGTTGTGCCGGGTGATGAATAAATTCCAAATTTCAGTCCGCGGCTATGTAAATAATCTCCCAGCAATTTCATATCCGGGAATTTATTATTCGCTTCTATATTTCCGTCAGCTGCTCTTTTTTCGGATTCCCAGCCATCATCAATATTCATATAAGACCATCCATGATTGATCAATCCGGAATTGATCATCGCATTTGATGAAGCTTTTACCCTTTCATCACTAACAGCTAAACCCCAGCAATTCCAGCTATTCCAGCCCATGGGTGGTGTTAATAATACTTTATCATTACCTATTAAAAGACTGATCTTTTTTTCATCTTTTCCGGCTATGTTCTTTGCCGATATTGTAAAACTGTATTCACCTTCCAACTCAACCTGTCCGGTAATAATTCCGGTTACTGCATCTAATTTTAGACCTTTGGGTAATTGTTTTGCACTAAATGAAATTGGTCGTTCCCCGGTAACTGCAATTTTTAAAAGAAAAGGAACATTCGGTTTAGTTCCAACAAGTGATGCATTATTAATTTGCGGTGTATTCTTTTCTTTTGGTGTAAGTATATAAGGAATTTCCTGCACCGATTGCAAAATTGCATTTTGTAAACTTTCGGTAAATACAAAACTAACAGTTGCTGCATCTATTCTTGGCATGTCCTCAACATTGACAAAAGTTTCACCGTGATTCAATTCTACGTTCTGCTGAAATGATCGAATGACCTTATCATCAGTTTTAATTGTCGTGACCAATGTTCCTTTGAGGATTTGGGAATACTGATTTTGAAAACTCACTTTTTTTGAAACCGTTTTCTCGCCGATCATAAATGGAGCATTATATGCTTCCATCTTAATGTAGTTCACAGGGTCCCAAAACCGAATGCCTTCATTCTCCAGATACATACCACCGTTCCCACCATTATCATATACACGAATAGCGATCACATTATCTCTATCCCAATGCAAAGAAGGAAGATCAGCTTTAATGATATAATGCCTTTCATTTAACCTTCCGCCGGATTTATATCCATCGGGATTTTCCGGCATGCGTCCTGTTCTTCCGATTTCAACACCGTTCAAAAAAGTAATATCCGCATCATCAATACTTCCTAAAAATATTTCTATATTTTCTTTCAGTACAGCTTGTTCTTTTAAGGAAGAAGGAATGATGAAATGTATGCGGTACCAGGCAAATCCATCGTATTTGTCATAACCCTGATTTTCCCAATATGCATTTGTTTTAATAGTACCCCAGTCTTTATCATCAAAATTCTGATCAGCCCATTTGGGATCATCTCCTGTTTTAAACGCAGCGGTCTTGAACTGGACCTGTTGAGCAGACAGAGATGAACTGTACAATAAAAAAATGAAAATCAAGTATCTCATACTCTTGTTTTTAAGGAGATCAGAAAAAAATTTGATGAAAAATTGTAGAGGAATATTTTACTATCAAGCAACTCTCTATTAATTGCTTTTTGTAGAGTCTCGCAAGTAAAGTATACTGTCAATACTAATAATATCGTTAGAATTTTTATATGATTTTTTCTCGATCATTTTAAAAAGCATTTTTGCAGCCTGTTCACCCATTTCAAAGGCAGGTTGTGTTATGGTAGATAAAGATGGAGCCAAAAGGGATGCAGTTCTTAAGTTAGAAAATGAAATGACCTTTAACTGATCAGGTATTTTAACCTTTAATTCATTGGCTACTTCATACACATTAATGGCCAGTTTCTCAATAGAAGTAAAGATCGCATCAGGAGGTTTTTCGGATGTGAGTAGATCATGAATGATAGACTTGTTTATCTCCGAATCTTCTGTACACTTTATCACAAAATCATCTGTAAATGTTAAGCCGTTTTGGATCACTGCGTCTTTAAATCCTCTATGCCGCTCTTTATTAATATAATTCCATTCTGAAGTATAGAGGTAAATCGGGGATTTCACTTTTTGTGAAAATAAATGCATGGTAGCCTGAAAAGCACTTTCATAATTATTTGTAATAACTCTTGGAAAACTGTCTAGGGTTGCTATCCTGTCGAAAAATACAAGAGGCAGATGTGATTCGGTATTAAAATTCTCAATATGCTCAAAACTGAGGGTTTGCGAACATAAGGACATGATCACTCCATCTACATGGCTTATTTCCAAATGATCTAATACAGAGATCTCATTTGACTGACTTTCATGTGTTAAGTAAACCAATACATCATATCCTTTTTCAGTAGCTAGGGTTTGAATGCCATCCATGGCCATTGAGAAAAAATTATTATTTACTTCAGGAATGATTACAGCAATGAATTTACTTTTTCCTTTTCGCAAACTACTGGCAAAAGGATTGGGCTTATAATTATATTTCTTTGCTAATTCAATTACACGCTGCTTGGTTGCTGCGCTTATTTCGTAACTATCCAGCAAGGCTTTTGAAACAGTTGAAACAGATAAATTCAGCTCTTTGGCCAACTTCATCATATTCATCTTTTCCATAAATTAGTTATTGATTTTCGTTAGATGAAAGTAAAGATAATTAGTTAAGATACAGAAACTTAGTTAAATACATGACAGTTGCAAAGACTATTCTGTGATACATTCAGAGAATAGTCTTTACAACTTTTACTTAGTCGATGTGTTTTCGGAACATGGAATTTAAAAACGGGTATCAAAAAATCCTGACAAGAAGAAAGAACTTTAGTTTAAGAATTGCAGCAAATAATTTGTACAGCGTGTTGAATTTGAACCTGCAGCAATATGCCATGGAATTGCTTTGGTAGCATACAGAATTTGGACATTATCTATACATGATAGGTCTTATATGACCTACTGAATTAAATTACCGAAAAGAGATTTATTATAATTACTCAGATTGAATTAATATTTAAATACTTTTCCATTCACCATTACTTCCTGTGTCTTATCATCAAATGTTGCTTTACTACCTGTTCTCACTGCGGCATTCGTCATAATAGTAGCAATAGAATGATTATAGCCTGCTTCAACCGGCGCATTAGGTTGTTTGCGTGATCGTACACATTCCATCCAATTGCGAACATGGGAAGAGGTTAAAATATCATCTCCTGTATTTGCACCAGCTTCCACCTTTATTGCAGTACTAGTAAGGTCCAATTCAGGTAATAAATTAGGCTTCAAATGCATGGCTGCTGCCGGTCCTTCCTTTAAACCTCCTTTAGAAGAAACTTTATTAGTAACAAGGTTCAACTCTCCTCCATTGGAATAATAGATCTCGCCCGGTTTATCATCTCCATTGTGCATGCGCGACATAAATACTACCTGGAAACCTGTATTCATATCATTTAACGGTCCATAGTCCAACACTGCTGTTGTTGTATCCCAATTCTTTCTTCCGTCTTTCCACCAATACACGCCACCATTAGCCGTAACACTTCTTGGATGTGGCAACTGACTAAACCAATGCACAGTATCAATTTGATGGCTCATCCATTGGCCGGGCATTCCTGATGAATAAGGCCAGAATAAACGATATTCCAAATATTTTCTAGGATCAAAATTTTCAAAAGGTCTGTTCAATAAAAATCTTTTCCAATCAAGGTCTTCTTCTTTACACTGCGCAACCAGATCCGGCCTTCTCCATCTTCCCGGTTGATTCACATTCCAGGTCAATTCAACCATAGTAATGGGGCCGAATTTCCCCTGTTGAATAAAATCTGCAGCAGCTTGATAATTCGATCCGCTTCTTCTTTGGGATCCTATCTGAACGATCCTGTCCGATGCTTTAATAACTTTTAGTGCAGCTCTGTTATCTTCCATTGTTTCAGCAAAGGGCTTTTCGCAATAAACATCGCATTTTGCCTTTACTGCCTCTATTGCCAATAAAGCATGCTGAAAATCTGCAGTACTGATAAATACAGCATCAATGTCTTTCAATGCATATAATTCATCATTGTTTTTGCAGGCTGTAATATCATGCCCCATTTTATTTTGCAAAAACAATTTTCCTTCATCCCTTCTTTTTTTCCAGAGATCAGATACAGCAACTATATCAAAATTCAGTTCTTTGTAATGATGCATAAAAGCAGGTATATGTGAATTCCTGTGGCGGTCCGAAAAACCCACTACACCTAAACGTACCCTGTCGTTTGATCCAATAATATTGGCATAACTTTTTGCACTAAACCCTAATGAAGTAATGTATGTTGCTGCAACAGCTTTTGCTGATTGCTTAATAAAATGGCGACGTGAATTGTTCATATATAGATTTTATAATTCTTTAATTTTTAAACTTCTGAATGCAACATGGGTACCATGTTCCTGCAATAAAATGTGGCCCTTCTCAGCCATACCGAAATTAGGCCACTTTACAAATTTGCTTCTTGCAACCAATGCATAATAATATTGTGTACCACGTTGATATTCCAGTACTTTCCATCCATTAATCCAATGTTCCACTTTACCGTCAGGATAAACAACGATCCTTCCTCTGTTCCATTCCCCTATCGGGATCTTTTCTCTTCTGGAACCGCCGTTACTTAATATTTTCTTAGAAGGGATAAGATCATATAATGATGCCATTGTTCTGTTACCATCAGTACCCAATTTTGCATCAGGATGTTTATCATCATCCAAGATCTGATATTCCAGACCAATTGCAGAACCATTATTATGTTCCTTCTCTGTTACAAAATATTTTACGCCGCTATTGGCTGTATCGGAGATCTGAAATTCGAATTGCAGATCAAACGCGTGGTATTCTTTAACTGTAACAAGATCTCCACCGTTTGCAGATTCGGCACTCTTTCCGGCCCTTACATTCAGCGTACCATCTTTTATATACCAGGTGGTATCCGGGAAATAAGTTTTGTAAGCTCCTCTCCAACCATTTGGTGTTTTACCATCCCACAATAAACTCCATCCACTTTTCTTTTCCTCCGGTGAAAGGTTATTAGGGATCAAATTCACTACAAATAAATTATCAGCTGCTGATGGCTGCAGGTTCTTTGTTTGAATTCGAACATTTTTCCAGCGTATCTCCTGACCTGCGTCTTTGGGATCATTTATTTCATGAACCTGCAATGCGATAAAACCCTTTGCAGTCATATCATCTATCAAATGTGCGCATGCAATGCCATTTACCCATGTTCTGATACTGTTACCGATACATTCGATTCGGTAATGATTCCATTGATTATTTTTAAATGCATTTTTTGCAGAAGGATTATACTCCATCGGATACAGCCATCCTCTTCTTGCTTCATCATAAATACCACCGCTCCATGCTCTGTCGGAAGGATCAATTTCCATCTGATAACCGTGTACTCTTTCAGGTGTTTTTTTGTCGCTTACTAAACATTTATCATTCGCATCTTTGATTTCACTTCTGAACTGAACTCCCGAATTCATGTGTACATCCACTTTGAAATCGACTTCAAAAATAAAATCGCCATACTCTTTTTCAGTTGCCAAAAATGTGTTTGGCGTATTAGGAACAGTAAGCCCTACAAGTTCACCGTTTACCACCTTATAAACAGCTTTCCCATTTAATTGTTTCCAGCCTTTCAGGTCCTTTCCGTTAAAAAGGGTTTCCCATTTAGGAGTTTGAGAAAAAGCGAATGACATACACAGCAGGCAGGAAACAGTGATCCATATTTTATTCATACATTTCATAAAGCAAGAATTTAATTGGTTTTAAAAGTATCGTTAGAAAGGTTATTTAAAATTTAAAATATTCTTTTGCATTATTATAGCAGATGTCCTGGATAATACTTCCCATCCACTTTTTATCATTCGGTAACTTCCCATTCTCCATTTCAGTACCAAATAAATTACAAAGCACACGACGAAAATATTCATGCCTTGGATAAGACAAAAAACTCCGGCTATCCGTAAGCATTCCAACAAATGTGCTTACAATACCAATGTTAGATAATGCATTCAATTGTTTTTCCATTCCATCTATCTGATCCATGAACCACCAACCAGATCCGAACTGTATCTTACCTTTTATACTTCCGTCGTTAAAATTCCCGGTCATGGAAGCAAACAAATCATTATCTGCAGGATTGCTGTTATAGATGATTGTTTTTGTCAGTTCATTTGACTGATCCAATTCATCCAGAAATGAAGATAAATTTTGAGCGTGCTTATAATCACCAATGGAATCAAATCCTGTATCAGGACCTAATTTGGTCAATAATCTTGAATTGTTATTTCTGATTGCACCTAAATGAAATTGTTGCACCCAACCTTTATGGTGATACATTTTGCATAACGCCAATAAAACATATCCCGCAAACTGATCCGGTTTTGAATAAGGTTTTGCTTTAGGGTCATGAATAAATGTTTCAAATTCTTTTTCCAATGCAATACTGAAAGCAAAAGAGGAAGGCAATGATATCAATCCGTGATCTGCAATTCTGCAACCTTCAGCATGAAAATAGCTGACCCTTGATTGCAAGGCTTCAAATAAAGAAATAATACTGTCAATAACCACCCCGCTTGCTTTTTCCAATTGCTGAATGTAACTCATGAACCTACTTCTATCTGAAATATCAAGGGCTTTATCGGGCCGGAAAGAAGGCAAAACTTTTACTTTACAATCAGATCTCTTGATGGCTTTATGTTGCTTCAGGTCATCGCAAGGATCATCAGTAGTACCAACCATCTCAACTTTGAAATGATTCAATAATCCCTGAGTAGAAAAATCATCAGTACCCAATGATTCATTACAGGCTTTATAAATTTCAGGTGCCGTAAAATCGTTCAGATATTTTTTTATCCCGAATGGATTTTGTAATTCCATATGTGTCCAATGAAACAAAGGGTTACGAACCGTTTTAGGAACACAATGAGCCCATGCATAAAATTTTTCTTCGTCGCTGGCAGTACCTGTGATAAATTTTTCATTCACACCCAGTGTACGCATCGCACGCCATTTATAATGATCCCCTTTTAACCATATTTCGGTTAAACTTGAGAACTTTTTATTCGCTGCTATCTCTGATGGGGGCAAATGATTATGATAGTCGATGATCGGCATATTTGCTGCAAAATCATGATACAATTTTTTAGCAGTATCAGAATACAATAAAAAATCTTCTGTCAAAAAATAATTCTGGTTGCTCATATCTTTAAAATAAATGTGAAATAACCTTATTCTCCCTTATTTACTATTCAGCTTTTTACTTATGCTTAATAGTATCATATGGAAAATGCATCAAAGCCTCCATCAACAACTGCAACAGTGCCTGTAACAAATTTTGAGGCATCAGAGACCAAATAATGAATGGTGCCGCATAGTTCTTCAGCCTCGCCAAACCTGCCGAAAGGTGTATGTGCAATAATTGCTTTAGCCCTATCAGTATATGACCCATCAGGATTGGTTAATAATGTTCTGTTTTGTTCAGTTAAAAAGAATCCGGGTGCAATGGCATTGACCCTGATGCCTGATCCGTATTTAATTGCAAATTCTGTTGCCAGATATTTCGTGAAATTATTGATGGCTGTTTTTGCCGCAGCATAACCCACAACCCTTGTTAAAGGGCGTAATGAAGATTCTGATGAAAAATTAACAATGCATCCTTCCTTCTGTTTTGCCATCACTTCTGCAAAAACCATAGTTGGGACAACCGTTCCGAACAAATTCAAGTCAACAACTTTTTTGAAAGCATCTATTTCCAGACCAAAAAATGTTTTATCAGGTGCAATTGTTGCGCCCGGCATATTTCCACCCGCCGCATTCAACAGCACATCTATTCTTCCGTAGGTTTTTAATATTGTTTCCTTGTTCTCTTCTAGTTTTTCCTTTTGCAAAACATCTGTCTGTAAAAAAATGGCTTCCCCGCCATTCGCCTTGATTTCATTTACTATTAAATCCCCGGCTTCTTTGTTTCTGCCTAATATTGCAATTTTAGCAGATTCCCGGGCCAAATATTTTGCAATACAGCTTCCTAAAATACCCGTTCCGCCTGTGATTACTATTACTTTATTATCGAGAGAAAATAACGCTGATTTGTTTTTCATTTGCAAGAGATCGTTTTATGTAATTGTTCTACTATTTTGACAGCTTTCATTTTGATTTAGCCGAAATGATGCTTTATTCATATTTGCATAAGTCTCATTCATATTAATTAGAACTAAATTATAAATACTAATAAACAGTTGAATTTATTTCAACGAAAAGCTTTTCGTTGTTAATAGAAAAATTTATTAAAAAAGGCCTATTAATTTAGAAATCTTTCGTACAAATATGTTTTATTTAAATAAGAAGGCTTAAAACATATAAAATAAGAGCACTATATTATAATATTGGGGGAATAAAAGTATAGTCGAAAGGATCAAATTGAAAGTTACTTCTTCATTCTAAAAATATGAATCAATCGGTCCTCATTTTCTATTCTTTGCATCCGGATAAGGCTTGTCCCCATTTGCATCGAACCACAATATTTTATTCATCTTATCATCATCACCCCCATCAACATCTTTAAACACTTTACTGGCAGAGAGTTTAGCATAATATTTTGCCTTTCCTTTTAATTGAGCAACCGGTTTATTCATTTCATTCAATGGAATATTATTAGGAATAAACCGGTAAGTATAAGCTTGTTTTTTATCGGTAAAGCATTCAAACATGGGTAATGCCGTTGCATCGATCACATTCATCGGTGGTATTCCCAATATTTGCTCAATGGTCCTAACCATTGAAGTTTGGTTATAATTAGTATGTATCGTTTTTCCAAGTGCAGAATATCGGCTGATCACCTGACATGTTGTTCGGTATGAAGAGATATGGTCCCATCCCGACTGGCTGTCATCTTCAGTAACAAAAACAACCGTAGAGTCCCAAAAACGGCTATGTGTAATTGTTTCAATGATCCTTCCTAATGCCAGATCATTGTCTGCCACCATTGCTCTTGGTGCAGGAAATTTTTCTGAAGTGCCTGAGGTATGATCATCCGGCAATGAAAGCACGATCAGATCAGGCAAATGATCCCCATTTTGTAATTCAAACTCTTTCCATTCACGAATAAAAACATCAGCCCTGATCTGGTCTGTGATGTTGATATTATCACAATCAGGATAATCAGGAGAAATAACAGGTCTTATTCTTGCAATTGTGCTGGTATTGGAGAAATTGATTGGTTCCTGACTTACCCATTTATTGTAAATATCCAGCCAGTTCATTTTCGTATCATAATGCGTAAGGCATGCTTCTCCATAGATGCGAACTTTCTTACCATGATCCAATGCGTTATTCCAGATAAATCCATTCTTATTATAAACCAATGCATCATCCTGCCGATGTGGGTAACTTCTGAACCATGCCCGAACATTCCTTTCAACATAATCAGAGACCATTGCTGCATCGGTCCACTGATGCCCTTCAGCAGATGATTTTCCTGAAGCATAATAATTATCCAGCAAACAAAAATCTGCTGCAAGTTTATGCTGATTGGGCGTTATTTTTTCACCATAGATACAAAGCTCCTTATCCCCTCTGCCTTGTGCGATGTCTCCAAATACCTGGTCATAGGTTTTATTCTCTTTAATGATATAGATCACGTGTTTAAATACTGAAGGTTCTCCAATTCTCTCAGGCAATGGTTTAGGTATCATGTTTTTTCGGGGCACAGTATTAGCCAGTTCTGTTCGATAGAACAGATTCATTTTTTTTACTTCAGTGGTATAATTATTCAGCTTTACCTGATCAGGTATGGGAATGATACTGAATGAAGCCAGTTCTTTATGAATAGTAAATGCATTGATCAAAGTCCCGTCGGGTTGTTTAAATTCTCTGGCTGCAGAAAATATCCTTGATCCTTTTGCTTCCAAATTGGTGACATATAATTTATCATTCAGCAAAAGCAACCCTGAAGGATATGCTTCTGTGGGGATATATCCCTTAATTTTCGGGGCATCACTTTTAGTATCAGTGAGTGAAACAACAGCAATGGCATTATCCATTCCGTTAGCTACATATAAAGTATTGCCTGCAGGATTCAGGCATAGTGCATTGGGACTGCTTCCGTAAAAACGGTTTTGTTGGGAGAATAACCCTGTTTTAATAGAATCAACCAGTTTTTCATCTTTTACATCGATCACACTAACATAATCACTGTTACTATTGGTTACATATATTCTCTGTTCGTCTGCAGCTTTTATGATCGCTTCAGGATGAAGACCCAGCATCAATTCATTGATAAGCTTACCGCTATTGACATCAATGACAGATAAACTGCCCTGTTTAACAGCCCCTGTTACCGGATCGGTATAAGCACTACCCCAGGGTGTGCCCGCATTTTCTTTAGAAATATCCGTTACCAAACTCCCTGCCCAGTTAGTGACGTAAGCTTTTTTACCAATGATGCATATTCCATAAGGTGCAACACCGGTTGCAGTTGACCAGATCGGTTTTCTGTCTTCAAATCTTATTTTAATTAATTGATTATTTCCGTTCAATACCACATACAAATACAAAATATTGTCTTCTGTATTTGTGACTATCTGATTAGGCAATGCTTTATTAGCCGGTAATAATTTGTCGATATGCATCCCTGATACTTCCAAAATTTTAGAACCATCCCATTCTGCTATCATGACTGAAGATTTATCATTATCTCCCGCTGCTCCCCATACTATATAAATTTTGTCTTGATAAACAAAAGAACTGATACCGGAATAAGTACTCATGAAAGCCCTGAATTCCTTCTCTTTAATATAAGACCATCTTGAAATAATATTATTTGATCTTGTATCAACAACTGCAATACCATATCGATCTTCGATCACTATATTTTTTTTATCGGGAAGCAGACAAACATCCAATGCATGATTCTCTAATGAACTGTCCCCATAAGTGATCACTTGACCGGCAGATCGGATGAGCCTGTTAAAAGGCATTACAGTATAATTATTGTTGCTCTGCAAAACAGTATCTTCAAATGGCATGCGTTCCTTGACCCCTTTATCTTCGGATGGTTTAGGTGCAGCTTTCTTTATCTGACCAAAACTTAATATCTGGCAACAAAAAGCAAGCAATATCAACAGTGCAATTTTCATTTAATTCAATTTTTGATTGGGAGGTGATTCATGGCAATGGATAATGAATGATACATTACTTGCTAAAAGTAAGCAAGAAGAAATGAATAAACCATCCGAAGTACTCACTCATTTTTGGCTCACTTAAATTTAAAACTGCATTTTCAGGCCATATTATTTTGCTAAGTCCCTTTTCCTTTGATGAATCTCCATTTTATATCATTCAGCATTTTTTGTTGCTGCCATTTTTTTAACGCCTACTTTTTTGGACCAGGTTTCATATTCATCTATCATCGTATTCACACGGTCAGGGTATTGATCTGCCAGATCTTTTGTTTCGGTTGGATCTGTATTCATATCATATAATTCCCATGCCTTATCTTCCATATCTTTTACCATTTTCCATTTACCTTTTCTGATAGCCTGATTCCCTTCATGCTCCCAACATATCGTTTTATCCATTACTTTTTTGCCATTCCACAAATAGCTTAAACTTTCACCGGGAAGATCTTTAGCTGTTATACCGACCAATTCAAGTGCAGTTGGTAAAAGATCCATTACATGTCCGATATGATCATCATACCCTTTTTTGGGTTTTATCCTTTCGGGCCAGTGAACAATACATGGCGTAATAATGCCACCTTCATGCATGAAGTGTTTATATTTTTTAAAAGGTGTGTTGGATACATTTGCCCAAGGAAAATCATAAGTTGTATAGGACCCACGCTCGCCGATCTTTTTTGTAGTATCATTAAAATGTCTGCTATCCATATTTTCAGCGCATCCTCCATTATCAGAAAGGAAAATAATCAGTGTATTGTCGTATTGCCCGTTAGCTTTTAATGCAGAGATCAATTTTCCAATGTTTTGATCCATACGATCGATCATAGCTGCATAAACGGCCATTTTTCTTACCCAGGTCTTTTTATCCTTTGCATTATCCCATGCAGGAATATTTGGAGGCCGTTCAGTTAATTGATAGCGCTTATCAATTACACCCAGCTTCAACATTTTCTGAAATCTTTTTTCCCGGGTGATATCCCAACCCTGTTCATATAATTTTTCATATTTAGCTATATCCGGTTCCAATGCATGCAAAGGGAAATGTGGAGCAGTGTAAGCGAGATACAAAAAGAAAGGATTATTGACAGTAGCTTTTTTCTCATTGTCCAAATATCCGATCGCATGATCGGTCAAAGCATCGGTCATATAAAATCCATCAGCAGGTATTGGGAAATCTTTGTCGTCTAAAACAAAATGTCTTTTCCCTTTTTCTTGTGGAATGATCTCATAATAACTTGATGCACCTGAGATCAATCCATAATAGTGATCGAACCCACGCTTTAGCGGCCAATGTTGCGGACGTTCGCCCACATGCCATTTGCCGGACATATATGTGTTGTATCCGGCTTGCTTTAGATCCTCTGCTATTGTTGGATATTTATTGTCCAAAAATCCCTGATAGCTTCCTGCTTCGTATTTAGCATTTTCCAATGTAACCATATGGCCCATTCCAACAGTATGTGGATATTGACCCGTTAATAAAGTAGCCCGCGTTGGACAACAACGTGCATTATTATAGAAACTTCTGAATTTGATCCCATCATTTGCAAGCTGATCAATATTGGGTGTATGGATTTCTCCTCCATAACAACCAATATCAGAATAGCCCATATCATCAGCCAGAATGAAAATAATGTTTGGTTTGGTTTCAGTTTTTTTCGGAGATGTACCTGATGTAAGTATAAAAAAAGATGACACTAGAATTCCAATTCCTGCTAACAATGTAGCTCTATATTTCAGTTGTAAATATTTTGATGGGTTTGTTTTCATATTTGATTATTTATTGACTAAAATATGTATTCAGATACTTATATAAGATCAGAACTTTTTTAATTCAATTAATTCTGAACCTGCCAAAAGAAATGCACCTGCACCATAAGACTTTCTGCTTTCAACAGTCAACCTAAAGTGACTAAATGTAATTAATTTTAAGAGAGGTGTCCCCATTTACTGAGTATATAGACTATAGAATACAATTATAATACTAAAACTAAATAGTAAACCTTATGCTTCCGATTTACAATCGAAAAATTAATTTACTATATCCTTTTCGTAGATTTTATTACACTAATTGGCCAGCTTAGATTTTATTTTCGGCATATTTAGTACATCAATTTGAATAATATATTTTATTCAAATTGGATATCACAGCAATCGCTTGACTTATGAAAAAAAATATACTGGTTTTCTGTTGCATTTTTTTACTGCACTATACTGTTTCAGCTCAACAAAATATTGCTTATAAAATCCCTGCATTACCCAACCCTGCTGCAAGATTGGAAATGATCAAACAACAATGGTATAATTTGCAACAGTCACCTCCTAAATTAGGTGTAAGAGATTGCTTTCTTTTTATACTGGATGGGATCGACACAAGATCTATAACGAATGAGCAAATTGAATGGACCTTACATTTAGTTGCTACAAGAGTGATTACAGACAACACTGCTAAAACTTTTGGGAATATGTATTGGGGTTGGCTGGAAAAGAACAATGATACAGGAGATGGTAATAATGTTGAGTTTTGTGTGCAGTACGGAATATTGATCAAAATATTATTTAATGACAGGTTATCTGGAGAAGCAAAAAGAACATTAGATAAAATATTTGACTATGCATTGAATGGTGTAAGAGATCTGCCTGTTAGGGTTTCTTATACCAATATTTATTTAATGCGCATTTGGAATCTGGTAGCATTGGGTCAGGTATACAATCAACCTTCCGTGATCGAAGAAGGAAGAAAGCATTTGGATATCTGGCTACAACATATTTCGCATTATGGCAATCGGGAGTATGATAGTCCGACCTATTCGGGCGTTGCATTGGAATCACTGATTTTGCTGCATCAATTCGCAAAAGATCCTGATATCCAAAAGAAAGTAAGTGATGCATTGAATTTTTTACTGACTGATCTTTGTTCACATTATCATGAACAAGCTGGTTTTTTGGGTGGTGCTCATAGCAGAGATTATAATCGTGTGTACAGTCCGGAATTATTAGAAGAAAGATATTTTAATCCATTACTGGGTAAAGAAAATACAACCAATCAATTATTCAATCAGGTTTGTCTTTCTGCTTTGAAAGAATTAGGATTAACTGAGCAGCAAAAAGAATTGATGAACAGAAAAAACAGGTCCATACTTCAGCGTTGGGATAGTTTTCCAAACACGTACGCATCTGATTTTGTAGGAAATAAATTTTCTATTGCATCTTCCAATCAGGCATATAGTCCCGATGATAAATCTTTTGCAATTTATTTAAGTAGCCAACGCATTCTGCAAATGCCGAACATCACTTATGTTATGGAAGGAAGAGATGATCATTATGGAACATGGTCTGCAGAAGGGAAAGGCGATAAACTGAAGAATTTAATGCCGGCCAATTATCCTGCAAATGGTGGTTGGGGTAAGACAAGACATTTAATGCCTTTTCAACAAACTTCTCAATACAAGAATGAATTTGTGATGTTAGTTTCTGGAGAGAAAGACCATAATTGTATCATGAATTATCTCAATTCTACCATCATCCTCCCAGATTATTTTGATGAGATCTGGATTGGAGATCATAAAATAAATATACCTGCTATCGGAGAAAAGGTTGCTTTAGATGCAAGCAATACATTGATCCTGCGTTTTGAAGATGTGGCAATTGCATTTAGGATCTTATATAGCAATGCCGATAAAAACGTTCCGGGATACTTATTTAACGATGGGTTTCAATATGAATCCGGCAGACAATCGTTTCGACTAGAACACAATAAAGCCTTGCGTTTAACTGTTAAACATCCCGATAATGAAAAAGCATGCATAGTAATGTGGTGGAAAGCAGAAGAAGGAATTAGAACAGATGCCGACTTTCTACAATTCAAAAAAACAATATTATCTGCTCCTGTACAACTCAATAATACGAATGGGATCATAGACGTTTCTGTTTTAACTGCATCCGGTAAATTGGGTGTAAAAACTGATATCGTCAACAAAAAAAGATTGAGTTATTATAATCCTTCGCCATTACCGTCAGACTTTTTATTTATGGTAGATGGTAAAGAAATCGGCAAACCGGTTATCGGAAAATATAATTAGATAAATGCTGAAAGAAATTAAATAAGTTTATAGGATTAGGTTGAATAATCCTGAATTCGCATTCAGGAGGATGCGTTATTGTGATATAATACTTTCTAAAAAAGCAGCTTTTTGTTTATTCTAAAAATACTTGAATTAAATTCAATCATTTAAACAGGCTCTGCAATACAGGATCCGTATAATCATCCACTGCCATTAAAATATTGGGGAGATGCGAGAACTCATCTATTGTATGGTATGTTTTTATTACTACTGCTTGCATTCCTGCACGCAATGCAGCTTCCACTCCTTTTGGCGAATCTTCAAATACGACGCAATGCTCATAAATCGCTTTTAGTTGATCTGCACATTTGATAAATGTTTCAGGATCAGGTTTGCTTATCGCCACATCATCAGCACTTATAATACTTTTAAAATATTTGCGAAGATGCAATCCATCCAAAATATAATCCACATTGAACATGATGGCTGCTGTACCTATCGCCATTGGGATATTTTGTTCAAATGCGTTTTCCAGAAATACATCCAGCCCTTTTATCAGTTTCAAATGCGGAGTGAACTCTTTCTGATATTGTTTCTCTTTTTCTACAGACAATTCTTTCATCCGCTCTTTAGTAAAATACCCTTCACCAAAGATCCGGATCAGTAATTCATCATTCTTTCCGTACATCTGCGCCTTTACTTCTTCCCACGAAAGGTTTGCATGCAGTTCATTATTTAAAACATCATACCATGCTTTCGCATGAAATTGCATATCATCAATAATGGTTCCGTTGAGATCAAATAAAAAAGCCTTTCTACTCATTGTTGCTGTCTAAATAAACGTAAAGTTCTCATTCTCCAATTTGCTGTATCTCTCCCTGATGAAAACATAATAATAAGAACCCTTTTTGGATGTTTCTTTATCCTTTTCATTTAATTTTTCCAACACCCCTAATGAAAGGATCTTTTTAGTGAAGTTTCGCTTATCAAAAACAGTTTCATATATAGCTTCATATAATGCCTGCAATTGCTGTAATGTAAACTTATCGGGTAATAATGCAAAGCCGATAGGCTGACGCGATACCTTTTGCTGCAACCTTGATTTAGCCACCTTGATCATTTGCTTATGATCAAAAACCAAAACCGGTATCTTATTTAATGAGACCCATTTTGCATTGTGTTCTTTCATTAATTCCTGACTGTAATCATCGATCTTGATCAATGCAAAATAAGCAACTGAAACAACTCTTCCTCCCGGATCTCTGTCCACATCACCAAAGCAATACAACTGCTCCATATAAACAGAAGATAAACCGGTTAATTGATCCAATATCCTGTTGGCAGCAGCATCCACACTTTCTTTATAGTTGACAAAGCCTCCCATTAAACTCCACTTTCCCAATTCGGGTTCAAAGCCTCGCTTTACTAATAATGCTTTGATTTCTTTCCCGTCAAATCCAAAGATGATGCAATCTACCGCAACCATCACACTGTCATGTTCTTTATACTGTACTATCCTATTCATTTCCATTAATTGTGTACTCAGAAATATTCGTTACCAGAAATACATATAAAACAGAATGCAAATCACTACCACTCCCAAAGAAGCAATGATATCCCACTTATCCCAACTCTTTAGGATCAAGGCCTTGTAGTCGCTAGTGAATGTAATAGCATCTACCTGTTGAGCAGTTGGTTTTGCAGTGAAAAATGATACAACAACCATCAGCAACATAATAAATACCAGCAGCCATATTTCAAATATAAGCCAGTTCGTGTGCCAAAACCATCTGGTTGATTCCCATAACGAGCCGGTCATAATATCCTGACCTGTATTTGTAAAGATGTTGGTAAGCAAGCGAGCCATTCCGATCAGAAAACCTATTATTAAACCAGCTTCACCTGATTTTGGGGTGATCTTTTTAGAGAAAATCCCCATTACAAATACTGCCACCATTGCAGGAGCAAGAAGTGATTGAATGCCTTGCAGATAAGAATACAAACTACCAAGACTCATCATAACAGGTATCCATACAATACCAAGGAACACAACAACAATAGTTGCTATTCGACCTACCAACACGTATCTGGCTTCGCTTTTACCTTTAAACATGGGCTTATAAAAATCTTCAGTAAATAGTGTAGCACAAGAGTTAAAGAATGCCGCCAGAGAAGCAACAAGCGCTGAGATAAAACCGATGGTCACAATACCTTTCACACCGGCCGGTAAAACAAACTTAACCATCGAACCAAATGCGGTATCGGGATTGGTTAATGTAAATCCGCTTCCCGGACGAGCAGCCAATGCAGCCGCTACCATACCGGGAATTAAAAACATGAACACCGGTAAAATTTTGAAGTAACCGGCAGCGATAGTACCTCTGCGTGCCCGTTTCATGACCACATCATTTGCCTCACCTTTTGTTTGTCCCAATACTCTTTGAACAATATGTTGATCGGTAGCCCAATACCAAAAACCAATTATGGTAGCTCCGATAAATACCCAGAAACCGGGATATGCATCATACATTGGATCACCTGTTTCAAAATGGAACATATGATTGGTTCCGTAAGGATGTCCGTCTGCGCCAACATTTAATGTTTTAGCATGTGCGATCATCGCCGTCCAACCCTGAACGATACTACCATCACCAAGAGCCGCCAATCCTAAGAAAAGAACAAGAAATGAACCTGCAATAAGAATCGGTGTTTGTATGGCCGACAATGTCATTACACCCTTCATGCCTCCAAATACAGTAAATACACCTGTCAACAAAATCAGACCGATCGCTCCGTACCAGAATGGTAAACCCAACAGACTTTGCATAAAGATACCGCCGGTAAATGCTGTAACACTTACTTTGGTTAGCACGTATGCTATTAGTGTGATGATTGACAACCATGAACCGGTACGAGGTGTGTAACGATTTTTAAGGAAGTCCGGCATGGTAATGATCTTACCCAACTTAGTATTCATCAGTTGGTAGAATGGTACAAAGAGCCAACCCAGAATAAGGATCATCCAACCCTGCATTTCCCAGTGTGCCATCCCTACTCCTGCTTTTGCACCTGTTCCTGCAAGTCCGACCAGATGTTCAGAACCAATGTTTGCAGCAAAAATGGCTGCACCAATTATATACCATGGCTCACCTTTACCGAACAGATAATCTTCGCTGTTGGCGCCTTGTTGCAAACGTTTATCTTTTTGTACCGAGCGCCATACAGCCCAGGATACAGCCAAAATACCAACTGCAATAATTACCCAGTCTAGCCAAATAAATTCGTGTGAATGCCAATCCATATTTTCTACATTGATTGATTATAAAATTTGATTGCAATGCTTTTACTTTATTTATATGCCACTTCACTCCATCTCAATTCATTCTTGAATTGATAGAGGTTGGTGTCTTTACCAATTAATACAAATTCAATTCCTGCCATTTCTGCAAAGTCCTGCAAATGTTCGGATGTTAAATTCTGACTGTAACAGGTATGATGTGCACCACCTGCCAGTATCCATGCAGCACAACCTGTATGCATGTTTGGATAAGGTTTCCATAACACTCTTGCAACTGGCAATTTTGGCAATGCCTGTAACGGAGTCACTGCAACCACTTCATTCACCAATAAACGGAAACGATTGCCCATATCGATAACAGATGCATTTAGTGCAAGACCAGGAGCAGAATTAAATACCAATCTTACCGGATCTGCTTTTCCGCCAATACCCAACGGATGAATTTCGCAGGATGGTTTTCCATCTGCTATAGATTCACATATCTCAAGCATGTGGGCACCTAATACCAATCTGTTATCAGGATTAAAATTATAGGTATAATCTTCCATGAAACTGTTACCGCCTTTTAATCCGCTGCCCATTACTTTCATGGCACGTACCAATGCAGCTGTTTTCCAATCACCTTCGCCTGCAAAACCATATCCTTTATTCATTAAACGTTGTGCAGAGATCCCCGGCAATTGAACCATACCATGCAGGTCTTCGAAAGTATCAGTGAATCCTTTGAAATTTCCTGCTTTCATAAAAGTTTCAATACCAATTTCGATCTTAGCCGCTTCGCGCAATGAGTTATGTTGTTCACCGCCTTTCATCAAAGAAGGCATCAGTGTATATGAATCTGCATATTCCTGAACCAATGCATCGATCTGCTGATCTGTTGTTTCATTGATCACTTTTACCAGATCTCCCACACCATAGGTATTCACCGAATAACCGAATTTAATTTCAGCTTCCACTTTATCACCTTCTGTAACTGCCACAAAACGCATGTTATCACCAAAGCGCACAAACCGAGCTGATTGCCAATCGTGCCAGCCTGCAGCGGCTCTTGTCCATGTATTGATCTTCTCCAGAGATTCACCATCCTGCCAATGACCAACCACTACTTTTCTGTTCAAACGCATGCGTGTCATGATGAAACCGAATTCTCTGTCACCATGTGCACTCTGATTCAGATTCATGAAATCCATATCAATGCTGTCCCATGGTATATCACGATTGAACTGTGTATGAAAATGCAACAAAGGTTTCTTTAAAATTTTCAATCCGCCGATCCACATTTTAGCAGGCGAGAAAGTATGCATCCATGCAATGATACCAATACATTTTTCTGATATATTTGCGGCCTGCATCACTTCATAGATCTCTTCTGGTGATTTTACAGTTGGCTTAAATACGACTGTCACAGGTATTTGAGGAGAATCGTTCAATGATGCTGCAATGATCTTTGAATGTTCTGCCACTTTTTTCAGTGTTTCTTCTCCGTATAAATTTTGGCTGCCGGTAACAAACCAAACTTCTAATTTTTTAAGGTCTAACATGTTTATCGTTTTATATTGTTCAAATTTTAAATTGTGTTTTATTTTTTCTCTTTCATCCAGATGGCCATTTCTCCCTTTCCTCTGTTGGCCCAAGCATAATAGGGTATTGCAACAAATGGCACTGTTACTGTTTCGGTTTTATTTGTAACAGCATCTGTTTCAACTTTTAAACCATTTGTTTTTAAAACAGTAATACCATTCAGTAATTCAGGTTGAAATATTGTTGTAAAATTTGCAGCGGCAGGAATAATGATATTACTGGTTCTTCCGTTATTATCAACCCACTCTGCACAATAGATGATCGGTCCCATTTGTAATGCAACTTTTCCATTGTCTTCAGACACCACTTTATTGGCAATAACACGTTTCACTTCCATGGGCAAATTCACTTCTATTTTATCTCCTTTATTCCATTGCCTATTCAATACTGCATAACCATTTTCTATTGTATAAGATATGGACTGGCCATTGATCTTTATCACAACTTTCTTCTCTGCCGTATTTTTAAATTGATAGAGATCAGATGGAATGGCTTCATTCTGCGCCCATCCCGGTATACGTACTAAAAAATTAAACTTTGTTTGTTTTGCTGGGTTGATCGTAAAACTCAAATCACCATTCCATGGATAATTATTTTGCTGAATGATCTCAACATTATTTTTCGCAATGATCATTTGTGAAGAACCGCTGATAAAAAGATTGGCATAAACTTTTTCTTCTTTTTGCGCATATACATATCCTGGAATAGAAGGGATCAATCTTACCAGATTTGTAGGGCAGCAGGAACATTCAAACCAACCCGATCTTGCAACTTCCACATTACCATCAGTAAATCCGTTGGCCGTTTGTTTTGTAACTGCAGATTCAACCTGCATGGCGTTGGTATAAAAAAATGATTTGCCATCAAGTCCAATGCCTGATATCAAACCATTGTATAAAGTCTTTTCCAAAACATCTATGTATTTGCTTTCGCCATGCAATAAGAACATTCTTTCATTCCAATACACATTGGCTATTGCTGCACAGGTTTCGTTGTAGGCACTTGCATTGGGTAATTCATAATTTTTGCCATAACGTTCTCCATCGCCTTTTGCACCTACACTACCCTGCACATACATTTTTTTGGTCACCACATTTTCCCATATCTTATCGATCGCATGCAATAATGAATCATCCCCGGTTAATGCGGCAACGTCTGCCACAGCGGAATATAAATACCCAGCACGAACGGCATGACCTTCTGCCTCATCCTGCAATTTTACCGGTTTATCGTCCTGCCAATATGATCCGTTCTTCCATGAATCATCACTTGCGGAATTATATCCTGCATATTTTCCTCTTGCTTCAATAAAGAACTTAGCGGTGTTTAAATATTCTTTCTTCCCGGTGATGCGATATAGTTTTACCAAACCCATTTCAACGATCTCATGCCCCGGTGCAACAGATCTTTTAGCAGGACCAAATACACTGCAAACCAGATCAGCATTCTTCAATGCAATATTTAACAGATTTGTTTTTTTAGTAGCGAGATAATGTGCGGCAGCAGCTTCATATAAATGTCCTGCATTGTATAATTCATGACTCAATTCTCTTTCTTTTTCCCAACGTTCTTTACCTGACCACGGATGCGCTGCTGCGGGATTAATGGTTCGAGCCGTATACAAATAACCATCTTCTTCCTGCGCTTTAGCGATGATGGTAATTAATGAATCAATATAAGCCAGCAATTTAGCATCAGGATGAACAGCCAGTGAAAATGAAGCGCCCTCGATGGTCTTATAAATATCCGTATCATCAAAGGGGTATTTTGTACAAAGCTTGCCGCTTCTGTTTCCCGCCATTACAAAATTGGTGACCCTTCCGGTAGATTCACAACGTTCAAAAGATGCAGGAATGGTAACAGTGCGATTGATCTCAATTCTTGGAGACCAAAAATGATCATTCAGTTTAACCTTTGAAAAATCAACAGCCTTGATCGAATAATCTCTTTGTTGTGCATTGGCTATAAGGCCAACAGCGATCATCAGAATAAAAGCAATCGTTTTCATTTGTTTATTGTTGATGTTCATTGTATCATCAGCATTGAAGCAGCATAGTACAATATAAATTTTTCTATCTCACTAACGGAATTAGCTGTTTATTGACCGTAATAACTATCCGGACCATGTTTGCGTTCAAAATGTTTTTGGATCAATGCATCTTTTAATCTGGGTGCATTGGGATTAATTTGCTGTGTTAATAAAGCTGTTTGTGCTATAAATTCCAATACGGCACTATTGTGTACGGCTTTATTTGCATTCTTACCCCAGGTAAAGGGTGCATGATTGCCCACTAAAACCATTTCCACTTCTTTATAATTTAATTTTCTTTTTGTAAAACAATTCAATATTTGAAATCCTGTTTCCTGTTCATAATTTCCTTTGATCATCTCATCACTCATGGGTGCTGCACAGGGAATATCGACCGTATTATAATCTGCATGAGTGGTGCCGTAAATAGGAATATCCAACTGGCTTTGTGCCCATGCAGTTGCATAAGTGGAATGTGTATGCACGATGCCACCGATCGCATCCCAATGTTTATAGAGTACTCCATGAGTCTTGGTATCGGATGAAGGCCTTAAAGAACCCTCCACAACATTTCCCTCAAAATCAACGATCACCATTTTCGCGGGGTTTAATTCTTCGTAAGCCACACCACTTGGTTTGATGGCAAAAACGGCAAGGCTTCTGTCAACGGCACTTACATTACCAAACGTAAATAATACCAGCCCTAATTTTGGTAATTGCATATTGGCATCATATGCTTCCTGTCGAATGTGTTCATACTTCATTGATCAATGATTAAAAAGATTAGCAGATCAGTTTTATGTAGCTACTGTCAATTCCTTTTCAATAAATATACCCAGTTCAGAATATTTCTGATAACGCTTTGCATATAATTCAACACGTAACGAATCAGGTGTATACACCGCATCAAAACCTTGCCCCATGGCCTGCATCGCGTCTTCTACTTTTTCATAGACACCACTGGCCGTTGCGGCAAACATGGCTGCACCCAATGCACAGGTCTGTTCGCTTTTATGAATTTTGATAGGCATGTTACATACGTCTGCCATCATCTGCATGATGAATGGCGATTTTTTTGCAACACCACCCAGGCCGATCAATCCTTTCACCGGAATTCCCTCTTCTATAAATCTATCAACAATTTTCTTAGCCCCAAAACAAGTGGCTTCCACAATGGCTCTGTACACTTTAACAGCATCACTTCCCAAATTCAATCCCGCCAATGCACCCTTTAATAATTGATTGGCATCGGGAGTGCGTCTTCCGTTGAACCAATCTAAGGCAATCTCGTTATAATCTTCAAAAGAAAGTTCGGCCGCTTTTTTATCTAATTGAGGAAGGATATTCTTTTCGATCTGTTCAGCCAATGCCGCATCATCTAAAAATTGTAAAGGCCATGCCAATAAATTTTTAAACCAGGCATACGCATCACCGAATGCTGATTGTCCTGCCTCCAATCCCAACATACCCGGAATAACCGAGCCCGGAACCTGACCGCAAATACCCTTGATCAATTTATCTTTTACTTCATCCATCGGTGCCACTAAAATATCGCAGGTGGATGTCCCAATTATTTTGCTTAGATAATAAGGTTCTATTTGTCCGCCCACAGCACCCATATGACAATCAAAAGCGCCAATACCAATTGTTACTGTTTCGGGTAATCCCAATTTAGTGGCCCACTCTTTTGAAATTAGGCCAACAGATTGGTCTGCCGAAAAAGTATCTTCAAATAATTTTTTGGTGAACCCTTTTAATACAGGATCAAGCGAAGCAAAGAATTCATCTGCTGGTAATCCTCCAAACGCTGCTGCCCATAATGCTTTGTGACCAGCACTGCAAACACCGCGTTTTAATTGCCTCACATCATTACCACCCGTTAAAACAAAAGGTATCCAATCGCAATGTTCTACCCATGATGCAATATGCTCACGAACTGCTTTATCTTCTCTTAATACATGTAATAACTTAGCCCAATACCATTCACTTGAATAAATACCTCCAACAAACTGTAAATAATTAATGTCAAATTTTTCAGCATGTGCGTTTATTTCTGCGGCTTCTTTAACGGAAGTATGGTCTTTCCACAGCACGAACATGGCGTTGGGATTGTTCTCAAATTGCGGTAACATACAAAGAGGCGTTCCGCTTGCATCAACTGCTATCGGAGTTGAGCCCGTAGTATCCACCGAAATACCTTTAATATTTGCAGCCACCTCTTTTCCTGCCTTGGCAATACAATCTTTAATGGTATGATCCAACCCTTCTGTATAATCCAAAGGATGCTGTCGAAATTGATTGAGGGAAGGATTGCAATATTTTCCTGCTTTCCAACGGGGATAATAAAAAACGGATGTGGCTATTTCTTTGCCTGAATGGGCATCTACAAGGATGCTGCGTACGGAATCTGTTCCATAATCCACTCCAATAACATAAGCTGAACTTGGCATAATCTGGCTATATCGTTAAAATGATCTGCTAATATAAAACAGTTTATTTAATTAAACGTATAAATTACACTTATTTTTTCATTGTTTATTTTTACCTTTTATATACCTGGTTTAGTCTGGTTAGAATTAACGATTCACTTGTATCAAAATACCGATGTTTAAACTGCTTTTATCATGCTCTAAAATACGATTCGCATACCCCTATGTACAGGATGGTATTCATAATATATACTATAGCTTCGCACACTGAAAAATTGAGTGCATCCATTTGCAACAACAGTAAAGCATTAAGAATCCATAAACTAAACACTTCCGTAAACCAGGTTGCAAACTCTAACAATTCAACATATGAATAAGATACTCGACACAAAGTTCATGCATCCCAGAGATCAGATCACATTGATCATTGCCAGAATTTATAAAAGAAGACTGACAACTACATCCGGTGGAAATATTTCTATCATAGATAAGAATGGTGATATCTGGATCACACCATCTGCTGTTGATAAAGGTTCATTAAAAGCTTCCGATATAGTATGTGTAAGAAAGAACGGAACCATCGAAGGAAAACATAAACCATCCTCTGAATATCCTTTTCATAAATCTATTTATGAATGCAGACCTGATATCAAATCTATCATTCACGCACACCCACCAGCATTGGTTTCTTTCAGCATTGTTCGTCAGGTGCCGAATACGAATGTATTCCCTCAGGCAAAACACGCATGCGGTACTGTTGGCTATGCCGATTATGAAGTTCCCGGCAGTTATGCATTGGGCAAGAAGATCGCAAACGAGTTTATAAAAGGTTTTACTGCCGTGATCATGGAAAATCATGGTACTGTTGTTGGAGGCACTGATATTGCCGATGCTTTTCAGCGTTTTGAAACATTGGAATTTACTGCAAGTACCATTTTATTTGCCAACCAGATAGGCAATCCCAATTATTTAACAGAAGAACAGATACAATTTTATGAAGAGAATTCATTTTCTATATTCCCGGTTTTGGAAAATGTAGAATATTTACCAGATGAACAGGAAATGAGATTGGAGATCTGTAATATTGTTAGACGTGCATGTGAACAAGGTCTGATGATCAGTTCGTATGGAACAGTTTCTGCCCGTCTCAAAGAAAATAATTTTTTAATTACACCTACCGGTATTTCGCGATGGGATTATCATTTGAATGATCTCGTTCAGATAACTGATGGCAAATGTGAAGCAGGGAAAAAACCAAGCAGATCTGCGCAATTGCACTATGAAATTTATAAGAATAATCCCAAGATCAATTCCATCATCATTACACAAACACCTTATTTAATGGCATTCGGTGTTACCAATAATGAATTTAATGTTCGCACTATTCCGGAAAGTTGGATCTTTTTACAGGATGTGCATGCATTACCCTTTGAATCCTTGATCACCGAAACTGAAAGTATCTCTAAAGGATTCAATCAGAATCCTGCGGTCATCATCAACAATAATTATTTCATTGTTACGGGTAATAAATTACTGCAAACATTCGATTACCTGGAAGTAGCAGAATTCAGCGCAAAGTCATTGGTAATGGGTGCTTCGCTGGGCAACCTTGTTCCTATTAACGACGAACAGGTAGAAGATCTAAGAAAAGCTTTCCTGAATTGATTCAAAAGATAATAAAAAGGATCTGGTACATTTTTATTACGCAAACGCTTGTGCATTTGTTAAACATCGTTGTGTTCCACACTTGTACTACAACAATACAATTCTACAAGACAGCAATCAAAAAAAATATTTTATGTTGCTTACATTAAAATAACACCTACATCATTTCCAAGTCTTTCCTGTATTTGCCCGGATTTGACTTTTTGATCATCTTAAAACAACGGTTAAAATTAGAAACATTGTTGAAACCGCATTCGTATGCAATTTGAGTAATGCTTTCATTTTTGTAAGCAAGCAACTTGCAAGCATAACTGATCCTTAATTCGTTAATGAAACGAGTGCATGATTTCTGTGTGTGTGATTTAAAATACCTGCAAAAGGCATTGGGGTTCATACTCGCAACAGTTGCCACCTGCTGCAAAGTGATCTCTTCTTTAAAATTCTTCAAAAGATATTGATACACTTTATCCATTCTTTCATTATCGCGATTTTGAAAATTATTAACATAGTTACTGCCCGCTAATAAATGATATTCATGAGTGCTGATAAGTATCTGCAGTATCTGCAAAAGGATGATGATATCAGCTATGCCATGATTAGAAGAGATCTTAAGCAGCATGTCGATCATTTTTTTTTTGGTTTGCCCGGTTATAAACATTCCTCTTTGTGCTTTTTGAAACAATTGTTCTACTTTTTGAATTTCACCGAAAGCAGAGAAATGTTCTGTGAACTTATTTGGAGAAATAAACAGAGACCGAGAAATCGATTTATTTTTTTTCTTCGATTCCTTTTTGCTATTCGCGTTGAACCAGATATGTGGTAATCCTGAACCGAGAAAAATCAATTCGTTCTCTTCAAAATACTCAACAGAATCGCCAATAATTCTTTTGCCATTGCCTTTTATAATGTAAGCCAACTGGCATTCTTCATGAAAATGAAATTTATTATCAAAGAATGATTGATTGATCTCTCTGATCATAAATACAGGTTTCTTTATATCATTTTCTGAAATGATGGCTGGTACCGGTTTCATATTCCTTTTTGTGTTTGGTAAACAAATGAGGTTTACAATTGACCTTTTTTAACATCAACTAGGCAAAACTTATATAAATATGCTAATTTTTTATCGAAACATGTTAATTGCTGAGAAGTAAATCATAGCTGTGATAGTTATTTTTAAACCAGTTTAATGATTTTGCTTCAACGAGAAATAACATTCGTTGAAAGCCATTCACAATTTAAATCATAGCACATATGAAAATATTAAGAATTATTTTTTCTCTCTTAGCCAGCACCATTTTCTGCAATTATGCAACAGCGCAAACTCGCAAAGAGTTAATTTTTTCTTCTGTAAAAGTGATGGCTTCTAAACCTGATACATTGACATTTGAAAATCAGGAATCTTCGGCTAAAAAAATAAAAGTCAAACTAAAAGGTGCAGATAAATCAAGCTTTACAATTATTTCTGTTACTAAGGCAGAAGGCCAAACAAATAAAGTAGTTGTGTCTTTTAATCCTTCCCCTGATTTTATCGGCATTGCCCGAGCCGAGTTGCAGATCAAATCAAAAGGCAAAGGCAATTCAGTGATTGCACTTACCGGTTTAGCAACAAAAGGTTTGGAAGGTGAAAATGAACCACCTCTTTCAAGAGTGGTGGATGCTTTGGGTTATGATATTAATGTTGGATGGAAGGGTTTGGCAAATCACAGCAGGCCTGAATTATTGGGCGATGAAATTGATGCAAGCCTCTTTAAAAAAGCAGGAGCAGGTAGCATAGAAATATTACCTGTAGCAAGATATTCTCCCGATTTTTTGCTTCCCTTTGGATACTATATAAACACAGTGAATGGTCCTGAAAAACATGAAGCAGGTATTTTGGCAAAACGAGGTGAATTTCCTGAACATCAAACATTGTTTCCTGCTATCGCCAGTGGAAGTAAGTTCATCGATCCGGGCGAAAAAGAGTTTGGTTTCTATGCAACAGGCCCAACGCATACTGCTTATTCTGAAGATAAATGGAATATGGCCTTGTTTCCCGTCAATGCAGTTCGTGCAACAAGGATCTATCCTGTAAAAACCAAAGCAGGTGCTGTTATCGAAAACACTTATCTCATATGCTATGAAGAAGCGAAGAATGGTGATTATAATGATTATGTTTTCGTTGTTAAAAATATCAAGCCTGTTGTAAACGATAAATTCACGACAATTTTTAACGGAAAAGATCTTATGGGATGGCATTCATTTTTAAAAGGGATCGGAATAAATGCAGACCCCAATAACAATTTCAGGATAGAAGATGCTGCATTGCACGTAATAGGCAAAGACCTTGGTTATGTGATGACTGATAAAGTTTATACAGATTTTCATTTAAAAGTTGATTTTAAATGGGGGGTTACCAAATGGCCTCCACGCGAAAACGCGAAACGTGATGGCGGTATATGTTATAATATTCCTGCTGATGAACCTGATTCAATATGGCCCAAATCTGTTGAATGCCAGATACAGGAAGGAGATGCAGGTGATTTCTGGATGCTGAGTTTCAGCACCATTGAAGTGGATGGCAAAATAAACAAACCTTCAAATCATACGCAGATAGTTAAAATGAGAGATAATGAAAAAACTTATGGTGAATGGAACACAATGGAAGTGATCTCTTATAAAGGAAGATGCGTACATATAGTGAATGGGGTTGTGGTTAATTTCGGAGAGAATGTAAGCACTAAAAACGGAAGGATATTATTGCAATCCGAGTATTCTGAAATTTATTACCGCAACGTAAAGATTGAGCAATTATAATTTAATAAAATAAACTTTAGTACTATTTATAATGAAAATAATCACATTAAGCATTTTAAATTTTATAACGTGTATTTCAGTTTTCGGTCAGGCAATGCATGTAGGTGATCCGAAACTGACTGAGATATGGTCACCAGTTCCAAAAATAATCAGTCCGGGTAAAACAGTTTCTGATCCCCCATCTGATGCCATTATTTTATTCAATGGTTTTGATGGTTCTGAATGGGTGCACAAAGATGGCAAAACATCTACCTGGAAAGTAGCTGACGGTTGTTTAACTGTAAATCCTTTCTCCGGTGATATTCAAACCAAACAATCATTCGGCGATTGTCAATTACATATCGAGTGGCGCACTCCTGAAGTGGTTGTAAGTGAAGGACAGGGCAGAGGCAACAGCGGAGTATTTTTAATGAGCAGATATGAGTTGCAAGTGTTGGATTCGTATAATAATTCAACTTATTCAAACGGGCAAGCGGGAAGTATCTATAAACAACACATGCCGTTGGTAAATGTTTGCCGCCCTCCGGGTGAATGGCAGACTTATGATATTTTCTTTACTGCACCGCAGTTTTATGCAGACAGTTCTCTGAAATCAGCAGCAAGAATGACTGTTGTACAAAACGGCGTGTTGATTCAAAACAATGTGGAATTATGGGGGGCCATGCAATTTATCGGTGTACCCAAATATGAAAAGCATGCAGCTAAAGAACCACTTTTATTGCAGGATCATCATAATCCGGTTAGCTTTAGAAATATCTGGATCAGAAACTTATAGAGAAATTTATTTTCTATTGAGGATATAAACCGCTAACGTAAGTGGCCCCTGCGCACCAATCACTAGTGCCTGTTCAATATCGGCTGTTTTGGATGGTCCTGATATAAAAACAGCATATCCTATTTGGTTGATCGATATTTTTGAATAGGCTTGATGCATATTTTCCACGATCTTTTCTTCATCTATCAGTAAGATCAAATGCTTGCATATAAAAGGCAATAAACGATTGATCATTCTTTCTTCAGTTACCCAAATGGCCCCGTTTTCTGCAACTGCTATTTCACCTTCCATGATCGCATAGTCCAAGGCCTCTAATTGATCAGCATTCAACAGTTGTATATTCTTTGTATCCGATTCAGTAATATTGATAGTATCAATCACAAATTGATTATCGCTTTTCAATCTTGCTATATCATCCCCTAGCTCATTTTTTGAGTCTATCTTTTTTACTGTAACATGAATGCTGTTCAATACCGTGCAGAAATTTTCTGTGAGTTTAGTTTCATCGATCGATGTAGGATGTTCCCATTGCTTTAATTCGATCAATGAAGGCTTGTTAACTGATATTGCATTCAATATTTTTTCTCTGCTGCTCATTTTCTGTTTTGTTGATACCATTCATTAAAACTTTGTTTAGGAGGGGCCGGCATTTCCCTGCTTTTATACCATGGATTTAATTTGTTCGCTGCTAAAAATGGTGCCCACTTTAATACTCGTCTTGCCCATCTTCCGGCAAAGCGAAAAAGTACGGGACTTGATAAAACAAATGCCATTCCCCGCATTATGAAATTTTTATCTGCAGTGCCATATCCTTCTTTCATCAACACCTGCCGCCATTTCCAAAGTTGCACATGTATATCGATCTTAACCGGACAAACATTGGAACATGAACCGCAAAGTGTAGAAGCAAAAGGCAGGTCTGCATTTTTGCGCATATCAATATTAGGCGCTAAAATGGAACCGATCGGTCCTGCCACTGCATTATGGTAACTATGCCCCCCGCTTCTTCTGAATACAGGGCAAGTATTAAAACAGGCACCACAACGGATACACTTCAGTGAATTTCTGAAATCGGGTCTTCCCAATTGTTGAGAGCGGCCATTATCTACAATAACTATATGAAATGTTTTATTTTTTTGAGCACGATGAAAATGACTTGAATAACTTGTGATAGGCTGCCCTGTAGCACTTCTTGCCAATAAGCGTAAGAACACACCCAAATGTTCTGCTTTGGGAATGATCTTTTCTATACCCATACTGGCAATATGCATATCAGCAGCATTCACACCCATATCTGCATTGCCCTCATTGGTACAAACAACAATGCCGCCTGTTTCAGCAATGGCAAAATTCACTCCCGTCAATGCTACTTTGGACTCAATGAATTTTTCTCTTAAGTGATGCCTTGCCGCATTGGTGAGATAGTATGGATCAATATTGTTCTTTTCTGTATGCAGATGCTGATGAAAGGTTTCGCTTACATCTTCCTTCTTTAAGTGAATAGCAGGTAATACAATATGACTGGGCATTTCATCGCGAAGCTGAATGATCCTTTCTCCCAGATCCGTATCCACAACTTCAATCCCATGCTGTTTCAGATATTCGTTCAAATGGCATTCTTCCGTAAGGATGGATTTACTTTTCACCATTTTTGA
>CAIKTE010000277.1 GCA_903830285.1 uncultured Chitinophagaceae bacterium
TGGAGTAGGTTATGAGTGAAGTAAATGTGTCTTCGGCTTTTAGTTCGCTATTCTTTGCGTCGCTGCTTCGCAGCGAGAAAACATATTTCACGCAACGACGCAAAGACGCAAAGACGCAGCGAGAACAATGACTTTTGAAATGCAGTCCTTTCTATTTGGAGTGCGTTTGAGTGAATTAAATGTGATATCAACTTTTTGTTCGCTATCCGTTGCGACGTTGCCGCCGCGAGAAATCAAATAAGTTTTGAAACAAAAAGCCCCTCCATTTGGAGAGGCTTACTTGAGGTTTTTCTTAATTAATATCTTTTCCTTCTTTCAATGAGGCAATTGATTTTTCAACATTTGCTTTATTGATGCCATCAGCTAATGGCAGTGCTTTCTCGGCATATTCCAATGCCTTTTTATAATCACCTACTCCTGAATATCCTCTTGCTAAACCAAACAAAGTGGTGAATTGGTTGGGGTTCTTATCATAATTAGTTTGGAATACCTGCAATGCCTCTTTGGTCTTCTTTTGCTGCAGTAGGAATCTGGCATATTGATGTATTTCAAACATACTGCCCAGTGGCACTGCTTGTTGCATCGTTGCTCTTGCTTCTTCCATTCTTCCCAATTTGCCTAAGACTGTAGCTTTTGTAGAAAGTGTTGCAAAATTCTTGTTCCCTAATACACTTGGATTGGTGGCGGTATCGGCCCATAACAATGCTTCTTCCAGATTTGTATTATGATCTGCGCACCATTGTGCAGCTGTTTGCCAGCCTAAATAAAAGAATCCCATATCTGTGCGTAATTCTTTGCGGAAGGATTCTACCTGTGTTTTATTGAGATCGACCTCTACTTTAAATGGGAAACATAATTTTTCCCACACAAGATTCACCTTTGCGGAATTAGCTGTTTGATCGCTGAATTCATATTTCAACCATTCAACACTCTTATCGGTTGAAACGGGTTTCAGCTTTATTTGTAATACATCATCTTTCGGGTCGTAATAAAAAGTTCCCCAATTCGTGCTGTTCCTGGAGAAGATCAATGTGCTTTCATTGGGATCGTAGGCAATATAGAATCCGTATTTGCCCGCTTTTAATTCCTGTCCTTCGATCTTTACATCTGTTGAAAATTCAATGGTGGTGCATTCATTGGCACCTGCACGCCAGGGTGCTGCTTTACTGCTGCCAAATCCCTGATCGTAAAAGCCTACGGGAACTAATTGTCCCCAGATCTTTCCTTCCCTTCCTTTAACTGCGGGCCTGTCGTAATGTATCGTCACATCAGTGATACCGATACGTTCACTCACAGAAGCTTTTTTATTTCCGCCGCTGGGTGCTGTTGTTAATGGTCTTTGTGCAAAGGATGAAATGCTGATCGCAACTGCGATCGCAATGAATATATTTTTCATGATGGATGATTTGAATGAGTAAACTAATCAACCATCCATCAATAATACAAGGATTTGTGATGAAAGAGATAAACGTTATATGAACGGAAATGGATGAACTGTTATTTGTGATAATCTACAAATTAGATAATTGGTGGTCAGATTGTCCATAGGACTCATTTTGAGAGCCTGCTGAAATCGATTATTGAATTCACACTTCGAGTGCCTCAGTGTGACATTAAACGTATAATTGTATTATAGCAATGTTCCCTGCATGATCACATAAGCAATACTGAAATAAATGATCAGTCCGGTTACATCCACCAGTGTTGCAACGAATGGGGCAGAAGAAGCAGCAGGATCGGCACCCAATCTTTTCAACAACATGGGCAGCATACTGCCGGAGATGGTTCCCCATAAAACGATACCTATCAATGAAAAGAAAATAGTGGTGGCCACCAGTAACCAATGAACACCATAATGTCCCCAGTTGAGTTGCTGCCATAAAGCGATTCGGATAAAACCAACGGTTCCGAGAATGATCCCCAGCACAATTCCGGAGAATATTTCCTTGCGCATTACATAGAACCAGTCTTTGAATTTTACTTCTCCCAATGCCATGGCACGAATGATGATGGATGATGCCTGTGAGCCCGAATTACCGCCACTTGAAATGATCAGTGGAATGAATAATGCTAATACCACTGCTTTACTGATCTCTCCTTCAAAATGCCCCATGGCGCTGGCAGTAAGCATTTCACCCAAAAACAAAATGATCAACCAGCCTGCTCTTTTCTTGATCAAATTGAAGAAACTGATCTGTGTATAAGGTTCATCCAATGCTTCCGATCCCCCCATTTTCTGGATATCTTCCGTAGTGCTTTCTTCCGCCAAACGCAATACGTCATCTATCGTTACTATTCCAAGCAATACATTTTTGTCATCCGTAACGGGTAATGCAAAACGATTATTCTTTTTAAATACTTCGATACTGTCTTCTTCTTTATCGGTGACCAGCAGTGATAAATACCTTCCATCCATTACTTCACTTACCAGTTTTTCATGATCCACAAATAAGAATTCACGGATACGGATATCATCGATCAGCATACCTTCATCATCCACTACATAGATCACATTCACGGTCTCGGAATTTTGTCCGTGAAACTTGATATACTCAAAGACCTCTTTTACGGTCCATTCTTTTTTTACTGCTACATAATGTGGTGTCATTAACCGACCCACCGACTTTTCGGGATAGCCTAATAGTGTAAGTGTGTCATTTCTTTCCTTATCATTTAATAATTTGATGAGTTCGTTCACGACCAATCCCGGTAATTCTTCAAAGAAAGTGGTACGATCATCATCCTTCATACTGTTCAGCAATCTCGCCGCATGCTGATGATTGATATGCTTCATGATATTGCGCTTAACCTTTAGCGGCAATACTTTCAGGCATTTACTTGCCCAATAATCGTTCATGATCTCAAAGAGACCGATCTGTTCTTTTTCTGATAAATGCTCGATGATATACAAGAGATCATTGAGCCTGATATATTTCAAAAACCTTCTTAACATTTTCGCATCCTGTGTTTCGATGCAGTGTTTGATCTTGGAAAAATGTTTTTGGTTCATGAGAAAATGCTTTTGAAAATGCGTAATAATATTTAGAATGATTGTCACCCTGTCCAAAGGACTCCGTTGGAGAGATTCTCGAAGGGTGATGAACGAAATCTGTATTTAGTAATCATGCTTCGAGAGCCTCAGCATGACATACCGTTTAACTTATAACTTTTTTTCTATTATTTCAATTGCCTTTTGTATAACTGAATCGTATTTTCAAAACCCAGATAAATGGCATCACAGACCAATGCATGGCCAATACTTACTTCATCCAGCCAGGGAATATTTTGAGAAAAGAATTGTAAGTTTTGAAGATCGAGATCATGACCTGCATTCAATCCAATACCTAATTCTTTTGCTCTGATGGCAGCTTCAACATATGGCTTTACTCCCGACTCCTTACTCCCGACTCCCGGCTGGTTATAGGTTCTGGCATAACCCTCCGTATACAATTCAATTCTATCAGTTCCAGTTTGGGCTGCGGCTTCTACCATTTCAATGACGGGATCAACAAATAAGGAAACGCGTATCCCTGCATTTTTAAAAACAGAAACAATTTGGATGAGATAATCTTTGTGTTGCACTGTATCCCATCCATGATCGCTGGTCAATTGTCCCAATGCATCGGGCACCAATGTTACCTGATCGGGTCTTGTTTCTAATACCAGGTCAATGAATTTTTGTTCCCTGCAATTGCCTTCGATATTAAATTCTGTTGTGATGATCTTTTTAATCTCACGGACATCATTATAGCGGATATGCCTTTCATCAGGACGCGGATGAACCGTGATGCCATCAGCTCCGAAACGTTGTGCATCCATCGCTGTTTTTAGAAGATCGGGATTATTACCGCCTCTTGAATTGCGCAGCGTAGCAAACTTGTTTATGTTGACGCTTAATTTAGTCATGCAACAAATGTATAGAAATATAAATTTTAGCGGACCTTATTGCTGATTGGCTGCATTAAGTGCTGATCAGAACAATATAACCAGCAAATTAAAATCTAGGGAAGAACCTGCCAGTATGCAGCATATAATTTCTGTACTGATCCCCGAATTCCGTGATCAAAACATCTTCTTCTTTCTTTACTCTTACAGCCAAACTAATTATGGCCAATATTGTAGGAACAATGATGAGCAGATTGCCGGAAACCAATGCAAAGCTCAGATAGATTGTAAACAAAGCGGTGTACATAGGATGCCGGATCTTTGAATAGGGACCTGATATGATCAATTGATGTCCTTCTCTGATCTTCAAACTGGCTGACCATTCTTTGCCGAGATAAATATGTACCCAAATCAGGAATGCAATGGCCATGAATGCGATCACCGTAAGGATCCATAATACGATCTCAGGTAAGGGTAGCGTAAATGACTTCATCCAGGAAGGATTGAATATAAAGTATGACCAGGTGAAGATCAATATAAGAGGTAAAAAGATCATTCTGCGTAGCATATAACTCAGCCTTCCTTCCTGATCTGCCGGCGCTTTGATCTTTTTATCGGGGTCTGTTTTATCTCTGTAACGAACAGTAAAATAGAGTCTCACAATAATAAAGCTGCAGCAGATAAGACCAGATAAGGTCCTGGAAAGAGAATAATGATCCATCATGATAGCAGCTTTGAAATTATTCTTTTAGTAATTGCTCTGTAAATATAAACAAGAGTAATAATGCCAGTACATGCGGCAATAAATAACAAAACCTGCTGCTATCACAAGTCAACAGGTTTATGGATTTTTCATGATTCGTTTATTGCCATCCCGCTAAAATAGCTCCGGCAATGGCGATCCCTACTGTATGATAACCGCAATCGATGAGGTATAAAGCCAGTGGTTTTTTAGTGTATAAATAATTGATGCTGATGGATGCAGAAGAAATGGTCAATCCAACCAGTAAGCCTAATTTGATCCCGCCCAATGCATTCACTGCAGGAAGTATTTGCAGTAATACTGCTAAACCAAAAGTGATGATGAGCATAAAAACAAAACTTCCGCCAAATGTAACTGCCATTCCTTTTTTTATAGCGGGATCATTGAAATCTACATTTACAAGTTTCATCCATTTTTTTGCAAATAAAACGGGACTATACCAGGCTGAACCCAAAGCAAAATAAGCAATAGCCGCAACTAAAACGTGCAGCCAATTGATGTGAGATAATACTTCGTTAAACATATGGTTAGTTTTTGAGGGTGAAGAATAAACAACAAGGTAAAAACATTTTTTGATGATTACAATAGGTGGAGATGGTTAACTTCGCCAATAACTATTTCATTATTTATTTGTTTAAGAAACATGCAGTATCGTTCATTAGAGGATTGTTTGATTGATCTGGAGAAAAATGGCCAGTTGGTCCGCATAAAAGAGGAAGTGGATCCTTATCTGGAAATGGCTTCCATTCATTTGCGTGTGTATGAAGCTGGGGGACCTGCTTTATTATTTGAAAAAGTTAAGGGAACAAAATTCAGGGCAGCATCCAATATATTCGGAACAATAGAGCGAAGTAAATTCTTGTTCAGGGATACTTTTTCTTTGGTGCAACAGATCATTGAATTGAGAAATGATCCTATCAAAGCCATCAAGCATCCTTTCAAAAATATGCAGGCAGGATTGGCAGCATGGAAATCCCTGCCCCGAAAAGATCCGGCTTCCAAACCCATATTGTTTGAAGAGATCCATATTTCTGATCTGCCATTAATACATCACTGGCCAAAAGACGGCGGTGCTTTTATTACATTACCGCAGGTCTATACAGAAGATATTGATGCGCCGGGTATCATGAGATCGAATCTGGGCATGTATCGTGTGCAATTGAACGGTAATGACTATGAATTGAATAAAGAGATCGGATTGCATTATCAGTTGCACAGAGGGATCGGCATTCACCAAACAAAGGCCAATAAAAAAGGCCTACCATTAAAAGTAAGTTGCTTTATTGGTGGGCCGCCGTCACATTCATTAGCTGCAGTGATGCCTTTGCCAGAGGGGGTAAGTGAGATCAATTTTGCAGGATTGATAGGAGGAAGGCGCTTTAATTATTTTTATAAAGATGGTTTTTGTATCAGCGCTGATGCTGATTTTGTAATTACAGGCGAGATCTTTCCTGAAGACAATAAGCCTGAAGGTCCTTTTGGGGATCATCTCGGATATTATTCCTTGCAACATCCTTTTCCTGTGATGCGCGTTCATAAAGTATATGCTAAGAAAAATGCCATCTGGCCATTCACTGTGGTTGGGCGACCTCCACAGGAAGATACCAGTTTCGGGAATTTGATCCATCAATTAACCGGTAAAGCGATTCCACAGGAAATCAATGGCTTAAAGGAAGTTCATGCTGTTGATGCAGCAGGTGTACATCCTTTATTATTGGCAATAGGAAGTGAAAGATATACGCCTTACGCCCCAACAAAGCAACCGGCTGAACTATTGACCATTGCGAATCATATTTTAGGGACCGGGCAATTAAGTCTGGCTAAATTCTTATTCATCACAGCTGATGGCAATAAACAATTAAGTACGCATCATGTCAGCGAATTCCTGCAATATGTTCTGGAAAGGATCGATCTGACAAGAGATGTTCATTTTTATACCAACACAACCATCGATACATTAGATTATTCAGGTACTTCACTCAATAGTGGCAGTAAAGCTGTGTTTGCTGCTTATGGAGAAAAGAAAAGAGAATTGTGTGTAGATGTTCCACAAACATTAAAAGAATTAAATGGGTTTAGCGATCCACAACTTGCGATGCCGGGAGTGATCGCATTGCAGACAAATAAATTTTCAACTTATGAAAATGCGGGAAATGAAATATCAATTCTGAAGGAGCAACTCAGTTCTGGCGATTTACAATTCACGATTCACGATTTCCGACTCCCGACTTTCATAATTGTTTGCGATGATGCATCTTTCACCGCATCTGATCTACGCAATTTTGTATGGGTGACTTTTACGCGTTGCAATCCATCGCATGATATTTATGGGGTAGGGGAATTTATCAATAATAAACATTGGGGTTGTACGGGACCATTGATAATTGATGCCAGGATCAAACCGCATCATGCACCTCCTGTTGAACTGGATACAGCTGTTGAAAAGAAAGTAGATCGGTTTTTTGAAAAGGGCGGAAGCTTATACAAAATGGTTACAAAAAATAATTGATCCAATACTGCAAAAAAATAAAGAGCCAGTTGAATGGCCCTTTATTTTACAAATCCCCCCCGAGATTTATTTTTTGCATTTTCAGATGCACTTGCAATTTATATAAAACAGATCGCTTATATAATCCAATTCACGAGAACGATCTATCACTTTGTGAAAGCATGCTTTAACTTCACCAATAAGATAGAATAGCAACTTTTTCTGATTATTTTTATAGCATGAAGAATTGGTTTCTGTTGTTTCTTTTTTTTACTCTTGGTCACTCACTCCATGCTCAGGACTTTAAAGCCCAAAAAGTGAAGGGCTTACCGACCGATGAAGTGTATGCTCTTTTAGCTGATAGTAAGGGGTTTATTTGGGTTGCACATTCATTGGGTATCAGCCGCTATGATGGAGTTTCATTTACAAATTTTCATCACCCAAAGGAAATGGGTTTGGGTATAACTGATTTATTGGAAGATCAGCAGGGAAGGATCTGGCTGCACAATTTCAATGGCCAGATCTTTTATATAGAGAAAGAAGAAATGCATTTGTTGAAAGAGTATCGTTTTGAACAAGAATCTTCATTTCCAAGGATGGCTGTTTTAGGGAATGAATTGGTAGCCAGTTCCGACAAAGGGCTATTCATATGCAACACACAAAATCTACAATGCAAATATCTATATTATGATACAAGCAACCTACAAACAAGATCACTTGCAACAGTAAATAACATCGTTTATCAATATGACGGATTAAGGTGGATCAGTTATTCTCAACAAAATGGTATGCAGGAACTGCCATTTAGGAACAGGACCTCAAAAAACATTGACAGCATTAATCCGATCTTACAACCCCTAATAACTTCCGACACCATTTATGCAAAATTCAATAAGGGCAATTTATTGAAATATGTGATCAGAAATAATGTTGTGGAGCTCGTTGAAATATCCGGCGAGACCAATTTTGTGAATACGATCACAAAAAGTAAGAATGATATTTGGATCAATACCAAAACGGAAAGTCATACAGTAGATAATAGAATCAATATTGCCAACTATAATTTAACTGATATTGAGATCGATAGAGAAGGGAATACCTGGTATAGCAGTCTGAGTAAAGGGTTATGGTTTTTACAAAAAACAAAATTCTGGGAAGAAAACACTGCAACAGGACTCGATGAAAATGACTTTATCACTCATTTCACTGAGAACAATCATAAGTATATCTATGGCACCCAGAACGGGAATATCATTATGAAAGATGCGGGAACCAACAAAACAGAATGGCAATATAAATTGCCTGCTATTTTAGGTTCTGTTGAGAATTTTTTCAGGATATCTGATCATGAACTTTTAATCGGGCTTTCTTTAGGCCATTACTATCTCAATACAACTAACAATAAAATTTATCAATTATCTGATGACGTAACAATGAAAAGTATTGCATTTGCAGGTGATACTTTATTCGCTGCCTATGCGCGATCATTAGAGATCATTCCTGATTTCAAAAAAATAATGGGCAAGACCTGGGTCAATGAAAAACAATTCATTGATTCGCTTAAAACAGCTATCAGCCATGAAATACCTATCCGCAGTAAAAGATGTTATAA
>CAIKTE010000278.1 GCA_903830285.1 uncultured Chitinophagaceae bacterium
ATTTATGGTCTCAATTTACCCTTAAATGCTCCCTACGGTCGCACAGATGCCGAAGGCATCTTATCATGACATTTTCTTAGATTGATTGTAATTCAACAAACTCTATACTTAATGAAATGCCTAAATGCCTAAATGCCTACTTTTTTAACTTATATCCTTAGGGTTCATTTTTTTTTGTTTTTACAAAAAAATATATTTCTATACACGTTTATATAAAAGTTAGTCATTTAGGCATTTAGGCATTTCATTATGTATAGACTACTCTTTTCTTACATATTAATACATTTTGTTAGATGTCATACCATCACGCCGAATCATCGTGCCGTGTTCTATACCGTATAATAATCTCTCTTGTTTCACTGCTTTTTTTTTTGTTGTGCCTTTTGAAAAGACCTTGTGAGTTTGTGTATTTATCACACTATATTTTGTTCCATGTTTTTTGATTTGATAAGGCATTAATATATTTACGCACGATTATTTTTGTAAAAATGATGAGTAATATATAACAAACTCTATCCTTTACTGTTTTTTGCTAATGGCCTAAAGGCCTAAAAGGCCTAAAATATAATAATCGTGTATAGAAATATATTTTTTTGTAAAAACAACAAAATATCGCCCTGAGAATATAGTTTGAAAAAGTAGGCCTTTAGGCCATTTAGGCCATTAGCAAAAAACAGTAAAGGATAGAATCATCGTGCCGTGTTGAGATTTTACGCACGATTATTTTTTTGTTCTAATTCCATCTCATCTAATTCTTCTTCTGCTTGAATATTTCTCTCAATATCACAACCACAACATTTTATATGCTGACATTTTGATTTGTATAAAAGTGCTATACATGCTAATAAAATTCCACTACAAGTCATAACGAGATTGCTCCAAAATATCTCACTACAACAACTCATCTATACATTATCCTGAGATGTTATAAAATCACCCAAGCATATTGTTTAGATACATTACCACAATAAGTCGCTAATAATCCTATCCTATTTAATGTTGCCGTTGGAGTATATGCGTAAGTCGTGCCTGTTAGAACTATTGTTGCCGCAGGAGGTACTATTGTATCACTCGCATTACAATTTATCGTTATTGTTTTCGTTGCCATCTGAAAAAATGTCAGTTGGATTCCAATCATATAATCTGTTATTGCTGGGAGAGTAAGGGTGAATGCTGTTGCTCCGTCACATTGATAAAATTCTGTGAAAGGTAATGTAAGTGTTGTTGTTGATGTTAAATGAGTTATTTTATTTCTTAATAAAACATCGTAAAAAGTTCCTAATGTATCCATTGGTTTATGCGACCTAACAATCTGTCTTTCTTTATCAACGATGAAATCAGTTTGATACGCTGATAAAGGTGCTTGAATAGTGATTTGATAAATCGTGTCTAGAACACCTGTCACGATAAAATATATTTTCATTCCATTTCCACTAACCCAACAATCTTTTATATTTCCTGATGCCGTGTATAATAATGTATAAACTGGAACTGATGAACCAAAAGATGCTAATTGATTATATTGATTGTTGGATATATACAATTTTGTTGTTGATGTATAAACAAAAATCGTTCCTGCTTTATTACAGTGTGCCGAACTAACAGAAGCACTAACGGTTGTATAATATCCTCCACCTGAACCTGACGAAGTATTTTGAAACAATGTGCTTATTGTTGGAACTTGAACGAAAGTTCCTCCATAATTACTTCTTATTTTACCTACAAATGTATAAGGTGATAATATGGAAGATGGTGATCCTGTGTATGGACTTGTCAATAAATATATTTCTTGACCTCCTAATGTATTAATATTTAAAAATGGACTTCCTGCTGAATTAGACCAACAATGATTATTCAAATACGCTGTTTTTCCTGAAATTGTTCCACTTGTTATCCAGGTCCCCGCTGGTCCCGTTGAACTAACATATACATCAATACGAGAATTCGTTGTATTGTTATTGGTGAAGGCAACATATAATGCTGAATTTTCAAAACTACAACTCACATAATTTATTGGATAATATGTTGTCACCGCAGCGATTGTCATCGCTTGAAATGTATTTCCAAAATTTGCTGAATATTGACAAACGAGCGATGCTAATGAAACTATTACATATTTCCCTGATCCATTACAGCATATGCTATTGATATTGTTTGCCGATGTGTATAATGTAGAAAAGGTAAGTCCTCCATCATTTGAACCATATAACACCTTCCCACCTGTGGCATATGTATATACAAATCGTCCATCATCACTACAAATTACGGTCTCATATTGGTTGCTTCCACTTCCAACAACAGTATACGGATATGGTGTTGAAGTTAATAAAGTTCCGATAACTCCTACATTGCTATTTACAACCTGTGTTGAACTACTGTTTAATGATAAATATGTACCCACTCCTCCCGTTGTTACTGCGTTTTGAACGAATGCTGTCGTTGCTATTTTTGTTGAATTATCTCCTGTTGTTTGGGTTACTGCTTTCCAGTTACTTCCATACAGATTACAATCTGCTCCATATAAATTTACATTTCCTGTTAAGTTAGTATCATTACCGATGGTTATGTTACCTGTAAAAGATGCGTTGTTACATATCGTTAAAGAACCTGTTGTTTTTTCACAAAATACATAGGATGGATTTGTTACAGAACTCGCATAAATATTTCCAACTGTTAAAGTTGTGCTTTTAGAATCTCCTGCGATTTCCAAATTATATGTTGGTGATGCTGTTCCTATTCCGATATTTCCATTTGCTAATATTCTCATTCGTTCTGTTGTTGTGTTTGATATACTACCACTTGGTGCTGTTGCGAATATTAAATCAGTGCTGTATGCGTTATTATCAAGACCATAAATCCTACAAGCACTATAAAATCTGGAATTATTCGTTGTAAAGTCAATACCAGATACATTATTTACACTACTTGTTGTTCCTGAACCTGTCAAAACAATATTCATGTATGTTCGTTGTAAGAAATTACCATCAGTCACCAACATCTGTTTATAAAAAGTATTTCCATTGTTATTAAAATATGCTGAACCATCAACAACGAATTCTTGTATTGTTCTTAAATTTGTTAGAAATCTGACTTCGTCATATGCTGATAAATATACTGGTAATCCTGAAGTTCCATTTCCACCAAGACCATTATAAATTAATGGCACTTGTGTCATGTAATTACTAAAATTTAATGCTGACGTACCGTTTATACTGTTTGAAAAATTAAAATTTTTTACGCTTAATCTTTCGTTTGCTGGTTGATATGTTATTTTTTGTGTTTGGTATATATCATTTACTGCTTCTGTTATAAGACTATTTCCAAAATATAAAGGATATTCACTTGATGCTACTGGAACTTGGGATTCCAATCTACACCACAGTTGCCATGCGGCACAATATAAAACCGTGTTTTCAGGTATATATTGAATATATGTATCTGTGTAAAATGGATATGGTGTTCCGTCAGGTTCTCTGTCATCTGTTAAAACTAATCTGTAATAGGTTGTATCGCTTGGGGCAAGAGTTGTTGCGTTAAAATTATCTGCTGTTAATCCAGTAGTGCTACCACCTTCAACAGTTATAGATTTACAAATTATATTTCCTTCACTTATTGTAGTACCACCACCATCGCTAATAGTTATTATTCCTGATAATGATTTATCAATAGTTGTATATCCTGACAAATATTTTGACATACTAATTTACTTTATACAAAGACTATATTAATCTTTGTATCTTTTTCTGTGAAAAAGGATATGAAACGGTTTTGCCGTTTCATATCTTTATAAAATTTATAATATTTTCTTAAAAACTCTGTGTATCAATATGTGATGATAAAATAGGGGTAAATGATATTGTTGTAATCCATTGTGAAAAATCATTCATGGGTATTCCTCCTAATGATATATCTGTCATTAGTTGTTGTCCTCCTGATGCTTGGTCGTCTCCGTTATAAATCGTTGCGTTTATAACACCAGTTGAATTATGAATATTCATTACTTGACTTGGCATTTGTTCCCACCATAAGTTAAAATGGTTTGACGCTGTTCCTTGGTTATATCTTTGTGCTACCCCTACATACGATGAAATACCACTGCTATTTGCGTTATCATAAATATACGATTTACAACCAAAATCTAAATGGATATTTGCGGTGCTGTTATTTAACTTTGCTTGAAATGCTGGGTATAAATTTAACGTTTGTGATGTTTGAGTTCCAGTTGCTACTTTACTCATGTACCATGTGGTGCCTGACCCACCTATGATTCTTGTTCCTGCGGTCGTTGCTGTGGAATGTGTAATAAACATTCCTAATATTCCAGTTCTTGATGTGGTGAATATTACTACATTTGAACCTGATGTTAAACTCCCTGTTGCTGAAACTGCTAAAATATCAAAAGTAGGCGTGTCAATTGTGTATGTTCCTAATAATCCAGTTCCTGTTCCGTAAGATTGTATATATGTATTGGATTGAAGATATGTAACATTAGACATTAATGATGTTAAACGAGCATTTAACGAACAAAATTGCCCTGTAATTGCTGTATCATAGGTTGATATGGTTAGAGTGCTTCCTGATGTTGAACCTCCAAATTCTATAATTTTATCGCTATAAACACCACCTGCTGATTGGAAACTATAATTCATTTTGAAGTATTGATAATTTTTTGGTAGAAATGAAAAATCAACATTGAATGATGCTTGATTATTTGTTCCACTCGTTTTATCTGCTGAATTCAATACTACAACATAACTCTTTCCTTCATCTCCATAGTCTTCCCTTGCTTGTTTTTTTTTGGAATATTCAAATAACGCCATCTATACCATAAGTTTTTATTATTTTTCTAACCCTGAACTTCGTTGATATTTCTTTTCCATTCCCATAGTGAATGCTGGGTCTATATCTTGACGAATAACTGGAACTGGTGAATTTTTGGTTTCAAATACAGGCATGGGTTCTTTCTTTTTTTTTTGGTTTCCACTCATACTAAACATTGCCTTTGCGTTGCTTGGTTTTCTAAACATGTTATAAACTAAGAAAAGAAATTATTAACATATCATCTTTCTAAATGGTTTTTAACTGACACGATTAAAACCTTGCGCTTATCAACCCATCTTGGATAATGAAGAGAATGTCGTAATTGGCAAAGAAATTGAGAATCATGCTATCGTTGCCTGATGAACTAACCTCTGCTTCAAAGAAGATGTTTGAAGATAGGGTATTTGCTCCACAAAGTAGGACATCTGTCCTACCGCTGAATGTCGTAAATTCTTGTCCTATGGCAAATGCGGAAGTGTGGTCGGTACTTCCTGCGGCAACTGCTCCGTATTGGGCGGTGGCGGTCTTAGCAACATTGTAGTAATCTGCTCTTAGACAACTTCCAGACATAGGAGTATTAATCGTATGAAAGCATTTGATGAGTTCAAAAAGTGCTTCTCCATACCCCCCAACTGATGTAGAGTTATTCAAAATAACGGGTTTTTGGGGGCAAATTGCTCCCCCAATTCTCCAGTAATATTGGTTTAAATTAGGGTTAATTCTGGACGAAATTGAGTATTGAGTTGCTGACACGGAAGAAGAAGAAAGACGGGGGGCAAGAAGAATATTATTTAAGGAAGCAAAACGGGCGGGAACTAATGTTGAAAACGAACCTCCTGACGTATTTGAAGGCATGGAAGAGTTATATGCTCTCCAAGAAGTTCCGTGTAGAACAGTCTCACCGCTGGGTGGTGCGACGCTATTAACCAATGCCATACCCTGTGCGTCCAACTCAATAATGGTACAAACCATTTCGGGCGATTGGATTACCCAGTCAGTGCTAAATCCTGAGATATAAGTATCCGAAGTAGTTCCTGACTTTACCATACCTGACGCCTGAGATTCCCATGTTATTTCTATTCTTATGTCGTCACTGAGACCCAAAGGCAAATACTTATCAAGACCAAGACCGCAGACGGAAGAAAGCAAAGGGATACAACAAGTTAATTGAGAGTATGCTGATGATGTTGAAGTCAATCCCTGACCTTTTCTTGGGTTAGCAATATCCGTAGAACCGCCATACAAAGCACCCAAACCTACACGCTGGGCGGGGTCTAAAACACTATCAAACATTAA
>CAIKTE010000279.1 GCA_903830285.1 uncultured Chitinophagaceae bacterium
GTTGGATAAATGGGAGGACGGCCCTCTTTCTTCGTTGAACTCATAAGTTTTACAATTTACTTAGTTACTCCCCATTTATGTAAAGCTTATTTAGTGTAGGACAGAATGTCTTACACTGAAAAAAGTTGTCATAACTTAAAAAAATAAGACCCGGATATACTGTTCCGAAGGGTAATATCTATCCCGGTTTTTACTGACCATACTAAAATGCAACTGTTATCTTTGACACCTAAAATAGCTTGAAATATGAATGAAAAATTTGTAGCCCGTATCAAAAAAGAAGTGAGCGAAATAGAAGCGGCAGGATTGTTTAAAAGAGAACGTATTATCACCAGCGAACAAGGTCCTGAAATAACCGTGAATGGGAAAAAAGTGCTGAATTTCTGTGCTAATAATTACCTCGGTTTATCCTCTCATCCCAAAGTGATCGAAGCGGCACATAAAGCCATCGATACGCATGGTTATGGTATGAGCAGTGTGCGTTTCATCTGCGGTACGCAGGATATTCATAAAGAACTTGAAAAAAAGATCGCAGATTTTCTGGGTACAGAAGATACGATCCTATATGCTGCAGCCTTCGATGCAAACGGAGGAGTATTCGAACCATTGTTCAATGAAGAAGATGCGATCATTTCTGATTCTCTCAACCATGCATCGATCATTGATGGAGTTCGTTTATGCAAGGCACAACGTTTCCGTTACGAGCATAACGACATGTTTGATCTGGAAGGGAAATTAAAAGAGACGCAACATTTGCGCAACAGGATCATTGTAACCGATGGCAGTTTCAGCATGGATGGAACCATTGCACAATTACATATCATTTGCGATCTGGCCGATAAATATGATGCTATAGTGATGATCGATGAATGTCATTCATCGGGCTTTCTCGGCAAAACAGGAAGAGGTACACATGAGTACAGGAATGTGATGGGAAGAATAGATATCATTACCGGTACACTCGGCAAAGCATTAGGCGGGGCAAGTGGTGGTTTTACCAGTGGCAGAAAAGAGATCATAGAAATATTGCGTCAGCGTTCACGTCCATATTTATTTTCAAATACTCTAATGCCAAGTATAGTTGGTGCTTCGATCGCCGTATTGGATATGCTGATTGAAACGACTGAGCTAAGAGACAAACTAGAATACAATACAAAATATTTCCGCACAAAAATGACCGAAGCGGGGTTCGACATCAAACCGGGTGATCATCCTATTGTTCCCATCATGCTTTACGATGCAGTGGTGGCACAGACCTTCGCTGCAAAGCTATTAGACGAAGGTGTTTATGTGATCGGTTTCTTTTTCCCTGTTGTAGCAAAAGGTAAAGCAAGAATTCGAGTTCAGTTAAGTGCAGCACATCAGCAGGCGCATTTAGATAAAGCCATTGCAGCATTTGCAAAAGTGGGTAAAGAACTGGGCGTATTAAAATAGCGCAAAGAAAATAAACGAAATGAAAAGTGTGGTTTTTAACTGCACTTTTTTGCTTTGCTGCAATTGTCGGTGATATTATCTTTATTGATCCAAGAAATGTTCAAGAAACTTATCATAACCCCTCTTTTATTTTCTGTGATCTTAGTAACTGGTCAAAAGATCACCATTCATGGATATATTAAAGATTCAGCAAATGGCGAAAGGCTATTAGGTGCTTCTCTTATTGTATTGCCGGCTAATATCGGAGCCACATCCAATAATTATGGTTTTTATTCTATCACTATTCCTGAATCAAAAGATTCTGTTGAAATACGTTTTGGTTTTGTAGGATATAAACAACAATCATTCAAATTCATTCCAAAAGAAAACAGAAAGATAGATATTGCATTGCAGTCCAATGCTGTTCTGGAAGAAGTTGTTGTTACTGCCAGGAAAAATAATCCTGTCAGCCGCACTCAGATGAGTTTGATCCAATTGCAACCCAGACAAATAAAAAACCTTCCCCCTGTTTTAGGAGAGTCAGATGTATTAAGAGCAGTGCAATTATTGCCGGGTGTACAGGCGGGCAATGAGGGCAATGCAGGGTTTTATGTTAGAGGCGGCGGGGCAGATGAAAATCTGATCCTGATGGACGGGGTACCAGTTTATAATGCGATGCATTTATTTGGTTTCTTTTCTGTTTTTAATTCAGATGCTCTTCAAACAGTTGATGTTATTAAAGGAGGATTTCCTGCTAGGTATGGTGGTCGCCTTTCTTCCGTTTTGGATATCCGCATGAAAGAGGGAAACAAAAACGAATTGCATGGCGAAGGGGGCATTGGAATTATAGCAGGCAGATTTACTTTGGAAGGACCGATAAAAAAAGGAAGGTCTTCTTTTATGTTTAGCGGAAGAAGAACATATGCTGATGCCTATATGCGTCCACTGATACGAGCAATGAATGATAAGGGTGCTGAAGCAGGTTATTTTTTTTATGACCTGAATGCTAAAATGAATTTTTATATATCGCCCAAGGATCAGTTATACCTGAGTGGATATTTTGGAAAAGACAAGTTTGATGGAAATGTGAATTATGATTTTAATGCAGATACATTACTGGTGAATGGAAATAATTTTAAATCGGTGATGGATTGGGGTAACAGCACTGCCTCCCTAAGATGGAATCATGAATTCAATAAGAAACTCTTCAGCAATTTTACTGCACACTATACAAAGTATCAATACAATTTAAACAGCACGCAAACTGTATTGCAAACAACAGGCAATATGGCAACTTATTATCAGGCATATGCATCTTCTGTGGAAGATAAAAGCATCAGGACCGATATTGATTATTACATGAACCCTGCACATTTCATTAAGACCGGCGCAAGTATCACATGGCATAATTATGGTCCGGGGGCCTTTCAAACAATTGTGAGCAATGGTTCTTATCACAATGATTCAGCTTTTCATTCAGGATTTATGTCGGCAACAGAATTCGATGTTTATGCCGAAGATGATATCAGGATCTCCAATAAGATCAAATCAAATATCGGATTACACTGGGCCGGATATTCCATTCAGAATAAATTCTTTAATTCATTGCAGCCCCGAATATCTGTCCGTTATTTATTGAATAATGATATGAGCCTGAAAGCCTCATTCGCAACCATGACACAGTATATTCATTTGCTTACCAATAATGGTGTTGGAATGCCAACGGATCTATGGGTTCCTGCAACAGCGAATGTTCCGCCTGAAATTAGTTCGCAACTTGCTGCAGGCTGGCAATATAATTACAAGAATAATATTGAGTTTAGTGTGGAAGCTTTTTATAAAAAGATGCAAAACGTGATCGAATATGCTGAAGGTGCATCCTTCATCAATTCATTGAATAATTGGGAAGAGAAAGTAGTAAGCGGAATTGGTGATTCATACGGTATTGAATGGATGGCACAGAAACAAAAAGGCAGAACAACAGGGTTGATCGGTTATACATTGAGCTGGAGTAACCGGTTATTCTCAGCTTTAAATAACGGAGAACAGTTCCCGTATAAGTACGACCGGAGGCATGATCTTAAAATGGCTGTTACACATGAACTTTCGAAAAATATTCAGTTAAGTGCCGACTGGGTATACGGCACAGGAATGGCCACCACATTGCCTGTTGCAGTTTATCTGGATAATAATAATCATGAGGTAGAAGTATATGATAAACGCAATAGTTTTCGCCTGCCTGCTTATCACCGGTTGGATATTGCTGCAAAATTCACAAAGCAAAAAAAGCATTATGAAAGGGCCTGGGTGATCAGCATCTACAATGTGTACAGCAGGATGAATGCCTATTTCATTTTCAGGAATACAGTGTATGATAAAACGACGAATATGTATAAGAATCAGTTTTACAAGTTTGCCTTATTTCCGATCATTCCATCCATCAGTTATCAGTTTAAATTTTAAGCATGAGAAAATGGCTGTATTATATTATTCTGCTTCTGTTGATGCCAATGGCTTGTAATAAATCAATCGAGATCGATGTGCCATCACAGTCACCGGTACTGGTATTAAACGGTCAGTGGCAGCAAGCACAATTGTTCAATGTTCACTTAACGAGAAGCAGAGGTATTAATGATCCTGTTGATACAGGGGCCAATCTCATCAGGACCTATGAAATAAAGAATGCTTTCATCACTATCAAACAAAACAATGCGGTGATCGATACATTAAAATATGATTCAGTGAATTACAGGTATATCAATAAAACAAAGAAGACGATCATAGGAAATACATATGAAGTTGATGCCGCCGTGCCCGGCTATAATACAGTTAGCGCTTCAAGTCCTGTCAATTCCTTAATGCTCTTTTCCGGTACAAAACTCAGGAGGGCTATTGGTTATAATTCTTATGGTGACCTGATCGATGAGATCTCTTTTTCTTTTAATGATAATACTTCGTCCAATGATTATTATCTGGTCCGCATCCATAAATCTGATGGCAATTATGCTGATTGTATTGGCACGACAGATACTGATTTTGAGAAAATGATCTTCAATAGTCCTTTTACAACCGAGACCTGTATCGACGGTAATAAACTGTTATTGAGTGATCAAAATTTTAACGGACAAACAAAGAAGATCGTTCTTACCGTTGCCAGTAATCAGATGGATATTACCTATATACCCGGCAAAACGAGAAGACCTTATATTGAGTTATTGCATATTACAGAAGATTATTTTAAATACATCAAAAGCTACAATGATTATGATCTTACTTCACTTAATCCTTTTGCAGAGCCAACCAATATATATAGAAATGTAAAGAATGGCTATGGATTTTTTACGGCATATTCAATGGCCACTGATACTCTGCGTTAGCTATTTCCTATTGATTAAGCGCCTATTTTTGTCAACTTAATACCAGTATATGAATCAAATTACGAAAGCTGTTTTCACTTTATTTTTTATTGGGTATGTTTTGAGTTCGTGTACACCTAATAATGTAACGATCGATAACAGCCTTAAAACCTATTTCGACAGTGCCAAAGTAACCGGAACCTTTGCTTTGTTCGATAACGGGCAGGGACATTTTACTATTTACAATTTATCGCGTTTCAAGGATTCTGCATATACACCTGCTTCTACTTTTAAAATAGTGAACTCGTTGATAGGTCTGCAAACAGGAAGGATCATCAATGAGAAAATGATCATCAAATGGGATGGCATCAAACGCTGGAATGAAGATTGGAATAAGGACCTCAGTATGGAAGAAGCATTTAAAGTTTCTGCGGTTCCTTATTATCAGGAAGTGGCCAGAAGGATCGGAAAAGACACCATGCAGGGTTGGCTGGATAGTTTAAAATACGGTAATCATAAAATAGGGAATAGGGTGGATAGTTTTTGGCTGGACAATTCTCTAAAGATCACATCCGATGAGCAATTGGGACTGGTGAAGAAGTTATATTTTGGACAGCTGCCTTTCAATAAAACCACGATGGATATTGTAAAGAAAGTGATGGTGCATGAAAACAATGCCAATTATATATTGTCGTATAAAACAGGATGGGGCTTTAAAGAAAACGGTAATGCTTTAGGCTGGATAGTAGGCTGGATCGAAGAAAACAAACACCCTTACTTTTTTGTGCTGAATCTCGAAGGCAATCATGATACCAATATATATGCTGTCAGACAAAAGATGCTAACCGAGATCTTAAAAAAACTGGGCTTTTTGGAAGGGAAACGATAATTAGAAAATCTAAAAACTAAAAAAAGAAAAACTAATGAGGAACGTTTTAGTTTTTAGACTTTAAATATTAGTTTTTTCTTTTGAAATAGAGCCATTAGCTTGCAGCAATGCCTGAATTTGAACACATAGAATTTTTGCTGGGTTTATTCATCCTTATACCATTGGCATTGCTTTTTTGGTATGTGATTCGGTGGAAGCGATCCGCCAGGAAGAAATTGGGCGATGCAAGATTGGTGGATATGCTTACCAAAGATTATTCGGCAAAACGTTATCGTTTAAAAGTATTCATCGTTTTGATCGCTTTAATTCTGGGTATCGTTGCCATCTGTAATCTTAGAAGACCTTTACAGATAAGAGGAACTAAAGCAAGCGGCATAGATGTAATGATCGCTTTGGATGTGAGTAAAAGTATGCTGAGTCAGGATGAAAAGCCATCTCGATTAGATAAAGCAAAACAATTCATCAATCAGCTTACAGACAAATTAGAGAATAATCGTGTTGGCCTGATCGTTTTTGCGGGGCAGGCTTATTTACAAATGCCATTAACCGCTGATGCAACGGCTACCAAAATGTTTGTAGGGAATGCTTCACCCGATTTTATTGCGGTACAGGGAACCAATCTGAGTGCTGCCTTACAATTATCTGATGCTTCCTTAGATACCAAAGAGAAAAAATATAAATCAGTGATCCTAATTACGGATGGCGAAGATCATGAAGATAAAGCCATTGAAGTAGCGAAACAATTAGCCGATCATGGAACTGTGCTGCATACAATTGGTGTTGGTTCAGCAGAAGGTTCGCCTATTACAGAGCCGGGATCGAATGAATACAAAAGAGATGATAACGGACAAACTATCATTTCCAAACTCAATGAAGATCTATTGAAACAGTTGGCACAAACAGCTAACGGAAGCTATCATCCATTAGATAATACGTCAACAGTTGCAGACGAGTTAATAGTTGAATTAAACGGAATGGAAAAGAAAGCGATCAGCAGCGCGGGAGGTTATACCGAGTATCAATCATTCTATCCATACTTTCTAGCTATCACAGTTTTACTGCTGATCGCTGAAGTATTTATCTCAGAAAAAAAACAAGAAAAAGCTTGAAAGTTTTGTTATTCATATTGATCCTTTTTTCTTTTACGCTGTCATTTGCACAAAAGAGTAATAATCTGGTGAATAAAGGAAATGAGTTGTATAAAAAGGGAGATTACAAGAATGCCTTGACAGAATATGAAAAAGCATTACAGACGGACCAAAAAAATAATGCCGCACAATTCAATGCGGGCAATGCTTTGCAGAAGGAACAGAATTATCCTGATGCAACCAAGTTCTTTCAGTCTGTATTAGAAAGCGCAAATGATCCTGCATTGCAATCCAAAGCCGGATATAATAAAGGCGTTGCTGAAGTAAAACAAAAACAATTACAGGAAGCAGTTTATTCATTCAAACAATCTTTGCGCCTGGATGCTACTGATAATGAAACGAGAGAAAATCTTCAGAAAGCATTGAATGAATTAAAGAAACAAAACGATAAGAAAGATGACCCCAAAAAGGATGATCAGAAAAAACAGGATCAGAAACCTCCTGAGCCTAAACCCAAGAATGAAATGAATAAACAGCAGGCAGAGAATCTGCTGAATCAACTGCGGCAGGAAGAAAAACATTTACAGGAACTGCAAAAACAAAAAATAAAGCAAACCAAACCTGAAAAGGATTGGTAATTATTTCATCGACTCTAAAAAACGTTGAAAGTTATTTTGGTTGGCAATTACATCATTGTGCTTTTTCTTGCTGTGCAGGAAAATGATACGATTATTTTTCAGATCGGCAGCAGTATAATCATCTTCTTCCTTTTCCAGATAATTCCATTTCCATGCATTCATATCAGTTATCAGGCCTTTAGAATTTTGAAAGGTTCCTCCATCATCCGTAAAAATATTAATGAGTTTGGTACTGGGATGTTGTTGTAAATGCACGGCAAATTTTTCCTGTTCAGCATATAATGCATCAAATAATAAAATGCCTTTGCAGGAATAGCCGGAATGCAAGATCAGATAGCTGATCACTCTGTAAGCGCCACTGTGACCGGCATAAATTAGTTGAGTAGGTTTTTGTTTTGAGCCAATGATCTTTTCCTGCTGCAAATGTTGTTCAATATCTTTTACGAACAGATCAAAGACTTTGGATTGTTCAAACTTACCCGCATAACTGTCAGGCGAATTCTTTGGTCCTTCTGGAAAAATAAAAATGGCATTGAGATGAGCCGCATAAAACTGCTGCTGCAATTTGTATTGCAGTAATGCAGTATCAATATTATTGCCCCAGCCATGAAACCAGAAAACAAATTGAAAGGCTTTTGTTTTGTTGAAATAATCAGGAACAAAAATATAAGCACTGCTATCGCTGTAATGTTCTTTTGCATCATAGGTCTTTCCGTCATAGATCCTGGGAGATGCATTCCTCAGAGAATCGGGAAACATGGAATAAGCGCTGGTGATCCGAAAAGATTTTCCCTTTTCCGTAACAGCTTGCTGTGCGCTGGCTGCAAAAGAAACGGCACATAACAGTAAACAAAAGCTTTGTTTCATCGTTAACAGATTGTAATTAAAATTAGTTGATTTTTTTGATGACATTTGTAATTCAGAAACAGAATATCATTCATGCAATTGTATTGTAATTCATTAACTCAATATTCCCGCTTAAAAACGAGAGAAGTAAAGATAGGAGATCTGCTACTTGGTAATTTGCACCCCATACGTGTGCAAACGATGACCACAACCGATACAATGGATACTATTGCCACTGTAGAGCAATCCATTCGTTGTATAGAAGCGGGAGCCGAATTGGTGCGTATCACAGCACCATCAAAAAAGGAAGCAGAGAATTTAGAAAATATCAGAAATGAATTGCGCAAACGCGGATATAATACACCATTGATCGCAGATATTCATTTTACACCCAATGCTGCAGAGATAGCAGCAAGGATTGTTGAGAAAGTAAGGGTGAATCCGGGTAATTATGTTGACAAGAAAAAATTTGAACAGATCGATTATACAGATCTTGAGTATATAGAAGAGATCGAAAGGATCCGTGAGCGATTTACACCCTTATTGAAAATTTGTAAAGAATACGGAACGGCCATGCGTATTGGTACCAATCATGGTTCATTGAGTGATCGTATCATGAGTCGTTATGGCGATACACCGATGGGAATGGTGGAAAGTGCAATGGAGTTTTTACGAATTGCAAGAGGAGAGAGTTATCACAATATCATTTTAAGTATGAAGTCGAGTAATCCTCAGGTAATGGTGCAGGCTTATCGTTTATTGATTCAACAAATGGATACGGAATTCGGTGAATGCTATCCCTTGCATTTGGGTGTTACTGAAGCGGGCGATGGCGAAGATGGCAGGGTGAAAAGTGCAGCAGGCATTGGTACATTACTCGAAGATGGAATCGGTGATACGATCAGGGTTTCATTAACTGAAGATCCTGAATTTGAAATTCCGGTATGTAAGGACTTAGTGAAACGATATTCAGTTGACAGTAGACCGTTGATAGTAGACGGCAAGGTTCCGTTTATTGATACTATTCCATATTCTCCTTTTGAATATAAAAGAAGAGAAACATTTGCGGTTGATCATATTGGTGCTAAACACGTTCCAGTTGTAATTGCAGATCTGAGTAAGATCGGAAAAATAACTGCAGAGAGTTTACAAAGTGTTGGCTACACGTATGATGCAGCAACAGATAAATGGAATATTGGTGATGCTGCAGCAGACTATATTTTTACCGGACATCAAATAATTGATTTTGCCTTGCCTGGTACATTGAAAGTGATTGTTTATCCTGCTGCATGGGCATTGATCAATGAAAAAGAAAAATACTTCCCCATTTATGATACTGGTGGATATGAAGAAGCTGAACTAAAAAGTGATACGATCAATTTTGTAATGATCGATTGTTTTAATGATGAAACTCAGATCAACGATTTTACTTATCTGGATGAGATAGCCAATGACAGAACCGTAGTATTCTGTTTAAGCAGCACTAACAAACATGCCATGCCTGCAGTGAGAAGAATGTTCATGGAACTGATGAACAGGAATATTGATAACCCTGTTATATTACTCTGTGATAGTCATTGGGAAACTGCTGATGAACATTTGATCCATTATTCAACAGAATGCGGCGCATTATTACTGGATGGTTTTGGAGATGGTATTAGTTTGGGAATGAGTGATAAAAGCCATGAGCTTACTGCTATGAGCTATGAGCAAAATGCAAGTGGAAGAAATTATGTTCGTAATAATTCTGTTGAACAATTTTTAAACAATACCGCTTTTAATATTTTACAGGCTACAAGAACAAGGATCTCTAAAACAGAATATATCTCCTGTCCCAGTTGCGGCAGAACATTATTTGAACTGCAGGAAACTACCGCAAGGATCCGTTCAAGGACCAATCATTTAAAAGGGTTGAAGATCGCTATCATGGGTTGTATCGTAAATGGTCCGGGTGAAATGGCCGATGCTGATTTTGGTTATGTAGGAAGTGGTGTAGGAAAGATCACTTTGTATAAAGGAAAGGAAGTGATGAAAAAAAATATTGACAGCAATATTGCTGTAGACGAGCTGATCAATTTGTTGAAAGAGAATGAAGCCTGGATAGAACCCTTTTGATGTTTAATGTTGGATGTTGAATGATAAATGGGTGAATAAAGAACAGATAATTGATAAGCACTGAGTTTAGATGTTAAATAGAATTATAAAAACTGTTACCAAAATAAAAATATGCAGACAGATTTTTTAGTGATTGGAAGTGGTATTGCGGGATTGACCTATGCTTTGAAAATGGCCAAACATCATCCTGATAAGAAGATATTGGTGATCACCAAAACGCAGGCGGATGAAACCAATACAAAATATGCGCAGGGCGGTATTGCAGGAGTGATGGATGAAGCGAAGGATAGTTACAGTAAACATATCGAAGACACTGAAATCGCCGGAGATGGTTTGTGCAATAATCATGTGGTAGAAATTGTTGTGAAAGAAGGCCCCGAAAGAATTAAAGAAATTATCAAATATGGTGCTGAGTTTGATAAGGATGAAAAAGGCGAATATTCATTGGGTAGAGAAGGAGGTCACAGCGAGTACAGAATATTGCATCATAAAGATGTGACAGGAAAAGAAATGGAACGTGCCCTACTGCATGAAGTGGAGCAAACACATAATATCACACTGATCAATCATTGTTTTGTGATTGACATTATTACGCAGCATCATCTTGGATTTCTGGTCACCAAATCAACACCTGATATTACCTGTTATGGGGTCTATGTATTAAACCTGAACAGTAACAGGATAGAAAAAATATTATCGAAAATAACATTATTGGCTACCGGCGGTAATGGGCAGGCTTATCGTACCACTACGAATCCGCGCATTGCAACAGGTGACGGAATAGCGATGGTGTATCGTGCCAAAGGAAGGATCGAGAATATGGAATTCATTCAGTTTCATCCAACAGCATTGTATGAACCCGGTGAATCGCCTTCTTTTTTAATAACGGAAGCAGTTCGCGGTGATGGAGGTATTCTTCGTAATAAAGATGGAGAAGCATTCATGGAAAAATATGACGAACGTAAAGACCTTGCTCCTCGTGATATTGTGGCAAGAGCTATTGATAATGAAATGAAGAAAGCAGGTACGGAACATGTGTATCTCGATTGCAGACATATCACCAAAGAAAGTTTTATTCATCATTTCCCAAACATCTATGAAAAATGTTTGAGCATTGGGATCGATGTTACCAAACAGATGATCCCAGTTTCCCCTGCGGCACATTATAGTTGCGGTGGAATTAAAACAGATGAGTGGGGAAGGACCTCCATTCAAAATCTATATGCCTGTGGCGAATGTGCCAGCACCGGATTGCATGGCGCCAATCGCTTGGCTAGTAACAGTTTACTCGAGGCAATGGTTTTTGGTCACAGGGCTTATAAAGACAGTGCCGATAAGATAAGTGCCCTCGATTTTAAAAATGATATACCCGACTGGAATGCAAAGGGAACGAGTGATCCGAAAGAAATGATCCTGATCACACAAAGCGTAAAAGAGTTACAGCAAGTGATGAGTGATTATGTGGGTATCGTTCGAACAGATGTTCGTTTGCACAGAGCGATGAAGCGTTTGGACCTGTTATTTACAGAAACAGAAGACTTATATCGCTCAACAAGAGTATCTCCGCAATTGTGCGAGTTGAGAAACATCATTACTGTGGGATACTTGATCGTTAAAGGAGCAGAGTTCAGGAAAGAAAGCAGAGGATTGCATTTTAATACAGATCATCCGGGTAAAAGCCAGTTACTACAGAATATTATTTTATAAACCCATAGGATTATCTTTATTGCATGTATTATGTAGCATATTTATTTTTTTACTTATTCTCTTTGATCCCTTGGCGGATCATGTATCTGATCAGCGATGCATTTTATGTTTTGATCTATTATGTCTTTGGTTATAGAAAAGACGTAGTGATGGGTAATTTACTGATAGCATTTCCAGAAAAAACTGAAAAAGAAAGGATAAGAATTGCCAAAGACTTTTATCATCAGCTCATAGATACATTCATGGAAACCATTAAGATGATCTCCATTTCCAGGAAAGAGTTAAATAAGAGGTTTGTTTGTAATTATGAAGTAATGAATGACTTATATGAGACAGGAAAAAATGTTCAATTGCATGGGGGCCATTTCTTTAACTGGGAATATTTGAATCTTGCTTATTGTGCCAATTCAACGTATCCTTTCATCGGAGTCTATATTCCCTTAAGCAATAAAGTGATGGACCGGATCATGATAAAAATGCGCGGCAAATTTGGAACGATATTAATTGCGGCAGATAAGTTTAAAACACAGTTTCATTATCATGTGAATAAGAGGTATGCTTTGGCATTAGGAGCAGATCAAAATCCCGGCAATCCGAGAGGATCATACTGGCTTAGTTTTTTTAGTAAAAAGGCTCCGTTTGTCACAGGACCGGAGCGTAGTGCTTTTTCTACTAATTCCGCCATTATTTTTGGAACCTATTATAGAGTTAAACGAGGGTATTACAGATCAGAATTAAAATTGATCACAACAACACCAAATACTTTACAAAGGGGAGAGCTAACAAAACTATTCAGAGATTTTTTGGAAGAACAGATCAGACTTAGACCATCGAATTATTTATGGAGCCATCGAAGATGGAAGTTTGAATATGATGAGATAAAATACAAAAGTTTGCTCATTGATTAAGCACTTTTAATTTGTATATGTTTATCTTTGTTTGAGGAAAGGAAATAAGCATGTATTATTTTATTTACGCTATATTTTATACGCTTTCATTTTTACCTAGGAGAGTAATTTATGGCATCAGCGACTTCTTTTATTGTATTGCATATTATATAATTGGTTACAGGAAAAAAGTAGTATTCAGTAATCTGGCGATTGCTTTTCCGGAAAAAACCGAAAAGGAAAGGATACGAATTGCAAAAGATTTCTATCATCATTTCATTGATAGTTTAGTAGAAATGATCAAACTTATTTCGATCAGTAAAGAAGAGGTTAGAAAAAGGTTCTCTGTCAATATTGAAGTATTAAACAACCTCTACGACACAACAGATAAAGTGCAAATTATAGCTGGACATTTTTTTAGTTGGGAATATGCCAATCTTGGTGTTTCACTTGAAAGCAGGTTTCCTTTCGTAGCGGTTTATATGCCATTAGCCAATAGAATATTTGAGAAAATGATCTATCAACTGCGCTCTAAGTTTGGCACGATCCTGATACCGGCTCCTGAATTCAAAAACAACTTTCAACAGTATATTAAAAACAAATACAGCCTTGTTTTAGTGGCCGATCAAAACCCCGGAGATCCTGTTAATGCCTTTTGGCTGCCTTTCTTTGGAAAAATGACTGCATTTGTAAAAGGACCAGAAAATGGAGCAAGAGCAAATAATACAACTATTTTGTATGCAAATTTTTATAGCGTAAAAAGGGGATACTATAAAGCAGATATTGAGTTGATCACAAAAGAACCAAATAAATTTTCAGAAGGTGAATTAACTAAACTGCTGGTAAAAAAAGTAGAAGATTCTGTAAAGAAAAATCCTTCCAATTATTTATGGAGCCATCGCAGATGGAAGATAGACTTCGATGAAGAAAAATACAGGAAGTTGGTTGTATAAACGTTTTGTTTTTCTTCTAAATGACATCGTTAATTCAATACTTCTGTACTCTTTTCTATTTCGAACTTATCTTTCAGTTCGATTATTTTATTCCATCCTCCTTCAATATTTCTGATATTGTGTATGCCCTCACGCTTGATCAAAGAAGAAGCAATAACACTTCTGTATCCTCCAGCACAATGCAAATAAATATTATGGTGATCGTCGAAGTTGGCCATACTTCCCGGATCAACTAATTCAAGTAAAGGAATATTAATGGCTTGTTTAAGATGACCGTCAGCATACTCGGCTTCTTTTCTAACATCAACTACTACAAGGTTTTCATCAAAAGGAATATCCATTGCCAGTTCATCTGCTTCCACACTGATAAGGAGATCAAATCTTTCGCCTGCTGCTTTCCAAGCATCAAAACCTCCCTGTAGATATCCTTCGATCTTTTCAAAACCAACTCTCGCTAAACGGATAATTGTTTCTTTTTCCTTTCCTTCTTCCGTTACTAATAAAATAGGTTTAGTAAATGGTAATAAGCTTCCTGCCCATTCTGCAAAACGTCCTTCCAATCCAATGAAAACAGAACCCGGTACAAATCCATTGATAAATTGTGATGCATTTCTTGAATCTAAAATGGTCAAGTCTTCATTTTTAATTTTTGCTTTGAAGGCATCAACAGTCAATGGCTTTAATCCTTTTGCAGTTAATGCATTAAGGCTTTCATAACCTTCTTTATTGATCTTTGCATTGATGGGAAAATATTGGGGTGGTGCAGCCAACCCCTCCGTAACAGCTTTTATAAAATCTTCTTTTGAATGTTGCTGTAATGCGTAATTGCTTTGCTTTTGTTCACCGATGGTGCTGAAGGTTTCAGGACCTATATTTTTTCCGCAACTACTGCCTGCTCCGTGTGCAGGATAGAGTATCACATCATCAGCCAAAGGCATGATCTTACTTTGAATGCTTTCATACAACATTCCTGCAAGATCCTGGGTAGTTAAAGTTTCACCCTTTTGAGCAAGGTCGGGGCGGCCAACATCTCCTACAAATAATGTATCACCGGAAAATATTGCGTGATCTTTATTGTGCTCATCTTTCACTAAATAACAACTGCTTTCTAAAGTATGTCCGGGTGTATGTAAAACTTTGATACTAATTTTTCCAAGCTTGAATTTCTCTTCGTCTTTTGCAACATGAACCGGAAAACTTGTAACAGTAGCCGGGCCGTAAACAATTGCAGCGCCAGTGGCAGAAGCTAGGTCTAAATGGCCACTTACAAAATCTGCGTGAAAATGTGTTTCAAATATATATTTGATCTTGGTGTTACGTTCCTGTGCTAATTGAAGGTATTCATCGATATCTCTTAGGGGATCAATGACTGCAGCCTCACCTTCACTTTCAATATAATAAGCAGCTTCACTTATACAACCAGTATACAATTGACGGATATACATATTCGATTATTTGAAACAAAGATAAAGGCAAAACAATTTCAGTATTAACGATTAACGGAATGACAGGAACAAAAATGCCCGCAATTTGCGGGCATTGGATATGGTAAGGATTAAGTTGTTATTCAACCAAATCTGCCGAATATTTCATCACTTCTGAAATACGGGAATAACTTGGAGAATAAAAAATGAACTTGCCATTACGTACAGTGCTTACAATGCCCGCACGGCGTAAAATAGCTAAGTGCTGAGATGCAACTGATTGTTCAAGTCTAAGCTTTACGTACAATTCAGTTACAGTCATTTTTTTGTTTTCATCAAGTAACTTCAACATTTGCTGACGAAGTTTGTGATTTAATGCCCTTAAAATCATAGCTGCCTTCTTTGTCTGAAGGAAATTGATTTTAACGGTTGCCTTGCCATTGTTCAAGGTGAGTGATGTTAATGGATGGTTCATGTTTTTGAGAATTGGGGGTTAAAAAAAACGTACCGTTTAGAGTATAAAGTTAAACTATTTGTTATTGATTTTACATAGTTTAAAAAATATATTTCAAATCTTTTTTTTAGAGGCATCATAGAATTCTTTCAGGTAAAATGGCTCACTATAAGCAAGATCACTGAACTTATTTTGTATAAAAGCTTTTACAGAAAGATGTGAAAGCTGAGATATTTGATGTGTTGAATTAGAAAAAATGGCATTTTCATGACGAATCAAACCCTTTAATTTAATGCTTCCGTTTCCGCTAAAAACGATGGGATGTTTCTCCAATTCAGTTGCAAAAGAATATTCATCTAATACCAATGCAAAAGGGGCTAAAACATTTTGTAATTCGCTGTCATATAATGCAGTAAATACTTCCTGCCTTCTTGCATCGATCATGGGTGAGAATAAAAATTTACTTATATCTGTGCCACTAATTTTAGTGGCTTCTATTGAAGCTAAAGCCATTACTTCTAAAGTATTGATAAGGATCAGCGGCTTATTTAGTGCATAACAAAGCCCTTTTGCAGAAGCCAGTCCTACTCTTAAACCGGTATAACTACCCGGACCCTGTGTAACTGCAATTGCAGCAATAGAGACTGGTTTCAGGGCTAGTTCGGATAATATTTTTTTTATGGCTGATTGAACAAATATGGCATGATTTTTTTGCTCATTGCTTTCCTCTTTTGCCAGTATGTTTCCAGCATCACTGATGCAAACGCCTGCATATTCTGTTGCTGTATCAATATTTAGTATGAATGCCATTAGTTTAATTCATTTATGAGCATGGGAGCAATACTGTAATGTTCATCCTGTTCATGTAACCTTTTCAATAAGTCGTATATCATCTGCAATCCTATCTTTTCACTCCATTCAAAAGGGCCGTAAGGATAATTGGTTCCCAATTTCATTGCAATATCAATCTCTTCTTTTGAACTGACTTTTTCACCCAAGGCAAAATATGCTTCATTGATGATCATACTGATGATCCTTGCAGCGATCATTCCCGGTTCATCTACTACAAATTGAAAATCCCATCCAAGGGCAGTCAATATCTTAGATCCTTCTTCTTTGTAAAAGTCATTACCTGCGGCAACTTCTATCAAAGGTCTCATTAAAAAACCATTCCATGCGTTAATGCGAATGTAATTAACAGGAAGTTCTTTGCAGGTTGCAACAACCGCATTGACAAAAACGGGTTTCTGATCGATCTGATTGAAACTAGAGCCTATTTCTTCAAATTGCAGATCAAAATAAACATCAGCATCTATTAAATCATTTTCCATCCAGCTTATTTGAATGGCTGAAGGAATTGATCTGGAAAGAAATTCTTGTTTTTGTTGTTGATCTGCCTTTACCACAATATGCATTGCCGAACAAGTTTTTACAAAAATAGGTTGCACAGTTGATGGAAATGCAGTTATTTGCCATGAAATAAAATCATAACCATGTCAAAACAAATTATCAATACTCCCAAAGCGCCTGCACCGATCGGTCCATATAATCAGGCAGTAAAAACAGATAGCTTATTGTTTATCAGCGGACAAGTAGCTATTGACCCTGCAACCAATGAAGTAATCAAGGGAACCGTAAAAGAAGAAGCACATCAGGTGATGAAAAATCTGAAAGCGATCCTGGATGAAGCCAAATTGACTTTTGATCATGTTACTAAAACGACCATTTTTCTCAGTGATATGAGTTTGTTTGCAGACGTGAATGAAGTGTATGGATCCTATTTTAATGGCGACTATCCAGCACGCGAAACAGTTGCAGTAAAAGGATTACCCAAGGCTGTGAATGTAGAAATAAGTATGATCGCTGTGATCAGTTTATAACATAAAAAAAGTTGCCGATCATAAAGTCGGCAACTTTTTTTAATTAGAATAAATTATAATTAAGCAGGCATTATTTCATAAGTTCCATTACTGGTATTCATGATATACACTTCAGGAGTAACGCCAAATTTTACAGTATAAGCTGCAGTGATCGATGCTACTACTGCACTTGTGTTTTCTTTTTCGATAAGGTTAATGGTACATCCGCCAAAACCACCACCCATTACCCTGGAGCCGATAATGGAGGCATGCTTCTTTGCTTCATCCACTAAGAAATCCAGTTCATCACAACTCACTTCGTATAATTTGCTTAGGCCTTCGTGTGTTTGAAACATCAGTTTGCCAAATTCGATCAGATTGTTTTCTTCCAGATATTTTCCGGCCAATTGGGTGCGTTCAATTTCCTGTGTAACATATAAACAACGGTCATAGGTTTTTGGGTCGAGCAGATCCTTTTGTTCCATTACTTGTTTTGAGGAAATGTTTCTGAAAGATTTTGCATCAGTCAGTTTTGTTTTCAGCAAAGCAAGGCCTTCTTCACATTGTTTTCTTCTTTTGTTATACTCTCCGCTTGCCAGTGAATGGTGTACTTTGGTATTGACGAGAACAATATCATATTTATCTAATTGTAACGGAAAGAGTTTGTATTCCAGAGAAGTGCAATCAAGCAATATCACATGATCTTTTTGTCCGTTCAAGCTTGCGAACTGGTCCATGATACCGCAGTTGACACCGGGATAACTATGCTCGGCTTTTTGAGCCAATTTTGCCATTTCAATACGATCCATTCCGAAAGAAAATATCGTATTTAATGCAAATAATAATCCACCTTCTACTGCTGCAGATGATGATAAACCTGCACCTACGGGAAGATTGCCGCCAAATACACAATCAAATCCACCAAAAGAAACTTTGTTTTCATCCAACACATGCAATACACCCAGAACATAATTCTTCCAACCATCTTGTTTGGCTATCTCTTTTACTTTAATGGAAAATGAATCTTCCAGATCAACACTTACAAAATTGGCTGTATCTGTATTATTGGCAGCAACAGCGAACCAGATGCCTTTGTCAATGGCTGCGGGCATTACAAATCCATCGTTGTAATCAATGTGTTCACCGATCAGATTAATTCTTCCGGGAGAAAAATATAAGCGCGGTGTTGTGGTGAAATGTTTTTTAAAACTCGTAATAATATTTTCTGCGTTAGACATAATTATTTTGCTTTTAAAATATAGGAAGTGGTGAAATTATAAACATGATGCGGTTCCAGGAATTTTATTCCTATTCCGTTATTGAATGAATCGGGTACGCTGCTTAAATTTTCTATGGCAATGCTTTTGCGATGATCGGGGGTATAGACCTGCAAATATGGATAAGATGATTCAGGCTGCAAGATTAATTCCAATTGATCATTACTTAGAACACATTTTGGATGTTTTGTTTTATTCAGTTCAAAGCAATTATCCAAAAAAGTATCGTTCAGTAAATCACCGTTTGTAAATCGTTCGTCTTTTAATTTATTACCAGTAGGCAATAATGTAGCATCGAATTCCAACATGGTATCACTATCAAACTGAAGGGTACAATGATTCACATCCGTTCCTAAGTTGAAATATGGATGCCATCCTTCGGCATAGGGAATGGATTGTTTATTGGAATGATGCACTGCAGAACGAACCGTTACTTTATTATCTTTCTCCAATTTCCATTTTAAAGTAACATCATAAGTGAAGGGATAACCTTTATCAGTTCCTGCATAATGGTGATGTAGTGTAACTGAAGCCTGGTGTTCATCAGCAAAAATATCTTTCACTTCAAAAACAGCATCATAAGTAATGCCATGAATGGCATGTGGGGGAATGAAAAATTTCTCCACCTGATAATCTGTGTTTTCAAAATTGTATTTGCCTTTGTTCATGCGACAAACAAAAGGACTTAATCGGGCACTTTTAAATCCATTAGTGATATTTTTTACAGCATCTTCAGGAGAACTGTAAGCATCTATCACATTCAATAATTTTCCCTGTACGGGAATTTTAAATGCATTCAGCAATCCGCCGAAAGCATATACTTCTGCTTCACATTTGGTCTTTGTATCTTTTAGAGTAATAACCGGATAAATGGAAGAAACGTCAACATTCACATCGAAGTTCATAGGCAATTTTGTGATGAAAGTAACGAGTTTTTTGACTTGAGTGGATGAGTTTTATCATTTGCTTTTTAAAAACTAACAACCGTTAACTTCAAAAACCTAATTTTGTCTCTATCCAAAAATGAAATATGGGTTATACGCAGCAAAATAAGATCCGCATTGTTACAGCCGCCTCTTTGTTTGACGGGCATGATGCAGCTATCAATATCATGCGCCGTATCATGCAGAGCAAGGGTGCCGAAATCATACATCTAGGCCATAACAGGACCGTATTGGAAATTGTGGAAGCAGCCATTGAAGAAGACGCGCAGGGTATTGCAATTACTTCTTATCAAGGGGGCCATTTGGAGTTTTTTAAATACATGAAAGACCTGCTGAATGAAAACGGATGTGGTCATATCAAAATATTCGGTGGTGGAGGTGGAACTATTTTACCGGAAGAAATAAGAGAATTACAAAGTTATGGCATTACTAAAATTTATTCTCCTGATGATGGCAGGCATATGGGTTTGGAAGGAATGATCGAAGATGTGATCAGACAATGTGACTTCAATTTATATGGTGATGGGGATTATAAAACACCAATGGGTTTGGGTGAGGTAAAAGATGTTAGAAAAATTGCAAGATTGATCACAAATGCAGAGAATGGTTTAACGTCCACTGTCCATCGTCAATCGTCTACCGTTATTCCGGTCTTAGGCATCACAGGTACAGGCGGTGCGGGAAAAAGTTCAGTAGTTGATGAGATCGTTCGTCGCTATTTAAACAGTTACAAGGAGAAGACCATAGCTGTTATATCAGTAGATCCTTCGAAGAAAAAAACAGGCGGAGCATTACTAGGCGATAGAATTAGAATGAATGCCATCTCAAACCCGCGTGCATATATGCGAAGTTTGGCAACCAGGGATGATAATACTGCATTAAGTTCTCATGTGCAGGATGCCATCGACATTTGTAAAGCTGCGGATTTTGATTTCATTATTTTAGAAAGTGCTGGTGTTGGACAGAGTGATGCCAGTATCTTAGAACATTGTGATGTAAGCATGTATGTGATGACGCCTGAATTTGGTGCTGCATCTCAGTTAGAGAAGATCAATATGCTGGATTATGCTGATGTTGTTTGTATCAATAAGTTTGATAAGGCTGGTGCACTAGATGCATTGAATGATATCAGAAAGCAGTACAAACGCAATCATAATTTATTTACTGCAAAAGATGCTGAACTGCCCATTATTGGTACCTGTGCCAATAAATTCAATGATGATGGAGTGAATCAGTTATTTGAATTATTGATCGATAAGATTCAAACAAAAACTGCTGTAAATTTTGGAGATATAAAATCTTTTGTATCAGGTAGTAAGCTTGATAGTGCGATCATTCCATCTAAGCGTATCCGTTATTTGAGTGAGATCAGCGAGAGTAACAGAAATTATGATCTGCTGGTAAAAGAACAATCAGCTATTGCTTCTAAATTGTATCAATTACACGGGACTTTATCCATCCTGCAAAATAAAAATGAGCATGCTTCTTTGGTAATTGCCATTCAGAAAGAGATCAATTTTTATACAGAACAGTTAACACCTGTTGCAAAAAAACTGATCAGTAACTGGCCTGAAAAGATAAAAGCATATCAGCAAGATTTTTATCAATATAAAGTGCGTGATAAAATCATTCAGCAGGAAATGTTCCGAACCAGTTTATCGGGCACAAGAATTTCAAAAGTAGTATTACCAAAATATAAAGACTGGGGAGATCTCTTGACCTGGCAGGCACAGGAAAATGTGCCCGGTCATTTTCCTTTTACTTCAGGCGTGTTTCCTCTAAAACGAGAAGGGGAAGATCCCACGAGAATGTTTGCAGGTGAGGGTGGGCCTGAGAGAACAAATAAACGTTTCCATTATGTTTCTGTTGGGCAGCCTGCCATCCGCCTCAGCACTGCATTTGACAGTGTTACTTTGTATGGCGAAGATCCGGGTGAGCGCCCTGATATTTATGGTAAAGTAGGAAATAGTGGTGTTAGTATTGCAACTGTTGATGATGCAAAAAAATTATACAGTGGTTTTGATCTCTGCGACCCTAAAACCTCTGTAAGTATGACCATTAATGGCCCTGCTCCCATCGTTCTTGCTTTCTTTATGAATGCAGCGATTGATCAGTTATGCGAAAAGTATATAACCGATCATGGACTTTGGACCATGGTGAAGGGTATTAGCAAAGAAAAATTTAAAACATCCGGCAAACCGATTTACTATAATCCTTCTTCGCCCGAAAGATTACCCGAAGGCAATGACGGACTGGGACTGCAATTATTGGGCTTAAGCGGCGATGAAGTGTTGCCGGAAGAAGTATATATAAAATTAAAAGCGCAGGCTTTAGCTCAGGTTCGAGGAACCGTTCAGGCCGATATTTTAAAAGAAGATCAGGCACAGAATACATGCATCTTTTCAACAGAGTTTGCTTTGAAACTGATGGGAGATGTACAGCAATATTTTATCGATAACAGTGTCCGCAATTTTTACAGTGTGAGTATCAGTGGATATCATATTGCAGAAGCGGGTGCTAATCCCATTACCCAACTGGCATTTACCTTATCCAATGGATTTACTTATGTTGAATATTATTTGAGCAGAGGAATGAGTATTGATGAGTTTGCCGGTAACCTGTCTTTTTTCTTCAGTAATGGAATGGATCCCGAGTATAGTGTTATTGGTCGTGTAGCAAGAAGGATATGGGCAAAAGCCATGCGATATAAATACAAGGCCAATAAGCGCAGCCAGATGTTGAAATATCATATTCAAACTAGCGGCCGCTCCTTACATGCTCAGGAAATTGATTTCAATGATATCAGAACAACCTTGCAGGCATTGTATGCGATCTATGATAATTGCAATTCATTACATACGAATGCTTATGACGAAGCCATCACCACACCAACAGAAGAAAGTGTAAGGAGAGCAATGGCCATTCAGTTGATTATTAATCGCGAATTGGGTTCTGCCATTACGGAAAATTTTATACAGGGTTCTTTTATCATTGAAGAATTGACGGACCTTGTTGAAGAAGCTGTATTGGTTGAATTTGACCGCATCAATGAACGTGGCGGTGTTTTGGGTGCGATGGAAAGAATGTATCAAAGAAATAAGATCCAGGAAGAAAGTTTGTACTATGAAACATTAAAACATACCGGTGAATTACCGATCGTTGGCGTGAATACTTTCCTGAATAAAAAAGGGAGTCCTACCATACTGCCCACAGAAGTGATCCGTTCCACCAAAGAAGAAAAAGAACTGCAAGTGGAAAACCTGCATGCTTTTTGGAAACGTAATGAACATCGGTCAGCAGCCATGCTGGAAAATTTAAAGGAAGTTGCTATAAGCAACGGGAACTTATTTGAAGCATTGATGGAAACAGTAAAATATTGTTCACTCGGACAAATCACTCATGCATTATATGAAGTTGGCGGGCAATACAGAAGAAACATGTAATTTATTTGGCGGACGATTTTAAAGTATATTATATTTGATATATACGACAAAGCCGAAAGAAAATTTATGCGAACAGCTTTCTTTATTTTTTCAATCTTTTTTATTTCTGCAACACAATCTCAAACAATTCAGAAGTATTATGATTATCAATGGAAGGAAACGGATGCTGCTAATGCTCGATTCTTAGGAGTGCTAAAATATACAGATAGTGGTTGGCACAGAAGAGATTATTTCCTCCATGAAACAAATAATCTTCAGATGGATGGCACATATTTAGACAGTAGTTGTAAAGTTCCCCATGGTTTTTTTTATTATTTCTATGCAAATAAAAATTTAAAAAGCATCGGTAAATATTTGAATGGAAAAAAAGAAGGATGGTGGTTAAGTTATCATAATAATGGAGTAATGAGTGATTCTACATTTTATGAAGATGGTCTTTTAGCTGTTTCTTCAATGGGATGGTATCCAAATGGTTTTCTTGCTGATTCCAATATTGTTAATGCTCAAATAAGAACTGCCTTTAATTGGTTCGACAATGGACATTTGTCATCAGCAGGGCGGTATAACAGTTTGGGAAGAATGATAGGTAAATGGCAATTTTTTTATCCCTCAGATAAACTCGCATCGCTTGAATCATATGACGAAACTGGGCATTTAATTGACAAAACATATTTTGATGAAAATGGGAATTCGATGGATACAACTAATCGAACAAAACCTGCAGAATTTCCGGGTGGATTAAAAGCTTGGCAAAAATATTTAGACAGTAAAATGTATTTTCCAAATCAATATAAAATAGCAAATTCAGATAAAGCAGTTGTAGTAATTAATTTTACCATCAGTGAAGATGGTTCTGTAGAAGATGTATTTGTTGAAACTCCCTTTTACGAACCCTTTAATGTTATTGCTTTGAATGTTATTAAGAGATCTCCCAAATGGAATCCTGCATTTCTTCATAACCGAAATGTAAAGTTTCATCATCGTCAAGCAATAGTTTTTAATCAGATCAATGAGTAAAAACAATGAACTGCAAAAAAAAACATATAGCTTCGATACTATAATTTTGTACAATGAAGTTTAAAATATTTTTTGTGGCTTTTGTAGTGTTCAGTTTTAATAATATATATAGCCAGATCAGAAAAATTGATACTACCATAGTGATCGGTAAAGCAGGGTACAAAGTTTCATGTAATAATAAAGCTGCCGACAAAAATCTTCTTTCAATAAAGCCGATCGGTTTTGAAGGCGGTTCTCGAGAAGCTCAATTTTATGTGAGGGGTAAAGTGATCCGAGCAGAAGTTGAAGACTTTAATAATGATGGTTTCCCTGATCTTATCATTTTTACAGCAGGTGGCGATCAAATAGGTGATCTTGTAAATGTTGTTTATGTATATGCCATCGCTTCTGCCGAAAACAAATCATTTGTACCTATATATTTTCCAGATATACTGGATGATCCGAAATTAAGGATCGGTTATAAAGGGCATGATGAATATTCATTAATGGAAGGAACACTCATGAGAAAGTTTCCTGTATATAATACAGGCGACAGTACTAATAACCCCACAGGCGGTAAAAGGATCGTACGATATAAAATGATCCCTTCAGAAGGAGGGGGCGGCTATAAATTTAAAGTATTAAGTACCTATGCCGTGAAAGAATAAATGAAACCTCTAAAAATAAAAATACCCGCTGCAAACGCAGCGGGTATTTTTATTTAAATAAGATATTATCGGTGATCTCGACCTCCATGACCTCCGCCACTACTTCTGTTTCCGCCACCGTTATTGCTTGGCCTGCTTTGTGGTGCTGCAGGTGCAGCTCTTTGTGATTGGAAATTTTGTGAACGCATTTGACCACGGTCATGCATCTGTTGCTGATTATTAAAATTTTGAATCACATTACTTCTGTTGCTGTTAACAGGTTGCCATTGATTTCCCTGACGCTGTTGTATCTGCCCGTTATTTCCTCTTTGAAAAACATTTCCTTCTCTATCGGTTGTAATAGACTGACCTTGTGAACGATTCACATTTCCATTCGCAGAACCATTTTGTGTTCTTGGCATTACAGCTTGTCTGTTAACATTTTCAATTCTGCCATTATTAATTACGGTATTGTTTCTGTTATTGACCTGCACATTATTTCTCGTAATAACATCTCTTCTGTTATTATAAATATTGTTGCTGTTGTTGTTGTAGCGAACAGTATTATGTACAGTATTTGCGTATGGCCTGCTGCCATAATATCCATAAGTCCTGTATCCACCGCCATACCAATGATACGGAGGATGATAACCTACAGGTCCGCACCAGCCGCCACCCCATCCTGACCAAAGGTTCATTCCAAATCCGAAATTGAACCAACCATAACTATAACCAAAGCCCATACTCCATCCTACCCAAGGATTATAATGCATCCTGAAACCCCAAGTATATGGGCGGGGATAATAATGGTAACCATACCATGGTGCATAATAATACCCTGTTCCGTATACAACAGTTGGTCCGTAAATAAAAGTGTTTAAATAGCCGGGAGTATATCCCATATAAACCCAATTAGGTGTTACATCATAGATGTAAACGTATTTCATATTATATGCAGGACTACTTGGCGGAATGATATCAACTTCTGAAGGCCTTTCAGTTGCAACAACCCATGGACCATTCGGACTATTTGATTCGAACCAAACACCATTTTCAACAGCATAATATTTGTCTCTGTATCTGATAACTGAGCTTTGCGTATTCACCCCGTATTGCATGGAGGTGCCCTGAATATTTTCAAATTTCGGACTGCCATCATAGGTGACATTAGCACTGGCATTATTACGATCTACTTTTGCAGTCTGCGGTATTTGTGCATCCATCACAGCTTCACGTGCTGCCTGTGTTCCGGCTATACTTGCCAGCACATTATCTTTTGGTGAACCTTCAGGGATCTTTGCAAAGTCGGTTGGTAAACTATTGGACGCTATATAATTCCATGGTCCGTTTAAATTAGGGGCTTTATACCAGCGGCCAGACAGCAGCACATAATATTGTTGTGATGACTGATCAATGAAAATATCATTCTCTGTATTGGCAACATACAAAAGATTGGTGCCGTTGATGGGTAATAAGTCAGCTTCTCCGTTTGACTGAATCAATTCAGCCGGTTCTGTGCTTACAATAATAGCTGTAACAGCATTACTTCTTGCAGCAGCAGAGTCGCTTGTAAAACCAGGATCATTGCTTACAGCATTATCAACTGCAGATTGAACCTTATTTAAATTGTTGGGAATAGAATTTACATAAGAATACGGACCTGTTGCCGTTGGCGCGTTATACCAATGTTTGCCGCCATATAAATAATATGATCCATCATTGTTCTTAACAATAGTGAAAGGAGAATTTACAACAACATCCAGATTCCAGTCATTATTGTGCTGCAGTTTTACTGCACCATCAATTAAAACCAATGTAGATGGTTTATTGCTGTAAATAATTTTAGGAGGAGTTGTACTTAAATTCTTAGATAATTTCTTTTCATCAGTCGAAGTCTGTAGCATGGTCAATAACTCATCCATGGGCAGATCGATCTGTAAGCTTGGCATTTCATTTTCCAAGGTGGATTTAAAATAGCTTATTCTGCCGGCATCAATATCAGACCCGAATTTTAAATTGGGGATCTGTGTTGAGATAATTCTAACACTGCGGTTGTCTCTATCGGTTTCTACTTTGTTCACCGACCAGAATGTTCCGAATACCGGTTCTGTTTTTCCTGCTTCTGTAACCGAAATAGCTGAACGAAGTTTTAAAACATCGCCTGAGAAAGATTCAGGTTGCGGGTGATAGATCTTAATCACTGCGCCATCGTCTGTTGTAATGGTCATTGGCCAGTCTTCCTGCGCATTGCTTTTTGTGGCAAATAATGAGGTGGAAAGGATGAGTGAAAAAAGGCAGTATAAAGTTTTCATAATCAATAATTGTTCTGTTAATTAGATAATGATAGAAACAGAGAGTTTAATCTCTGTTTCTATATAATCAAAACTGTGCCAGATTTGTGAAACCGCTAACATTGTTTCCGCAAAAACAGAGTTTAACTTTTCTTCAGCTTTTAATGTAATTCACCTGCAGGCTCATGATCGTCATATTGATCTCGGAGTTTTATTAATTCAGCTTTCATTTTCATCAAAATCCGCTGATAAGAATTCAAATGGCTGAGATTATGTTGTTCGCCCGGATCTTTTTCCAGATCGTACAATTCCCATTCATTTACTGTATAAAAATAAATGAGCTTGTATTTTTTACCTCTGATGCCCAAATGCTGTAATACAGTATGATCTGCATTATACTCGTAAAAATGATAGTAGAGCTGATCACGCTTTAGTTTCCGGAGCGGGTCTTCCAGTAAAGGCTTTAATGTAACGCCCTGCATTTGTTCGGGAATGGCAGCTCCGGCAATATCCAGAATTGTTGGACCAAAATCGATGTTTTGTACCAATTCATCTGATCTGCTTCCTGCTTTAATATGGTCAGGCCATCTTGCCATTAATGGTGTTCGCATGGAAACATCATACATCCAGCGTTTATCGAACCAGCCGTTTTGTCCGAGATAAAATCCCTGATCGGATGTATAAATGACCAAACTGTTCTTTGTAAGTCCCGAAGAATCCAGATAGTTCAATACTCTTCCAACGTTTTCATCTATCGATGCACAGCAGGCCAGATAATCCTGCATATACCACTGGTATTTCCATTTCATCAATTCTTTGCCCTGCGGATGCAATTGCTGAATGATCTTTCCTCTTTCGGCATATATTTCTTTGATGCGTGTTCTGTCAGGCTCAGGAATTCTTTTTATGATCGCATTATAATAGACGATATCTGCAGAATCAGGTTTTAACCACGGAATATCCGTCAGGTATTTCGGATCAACTTTCAGATCACTGCATAGTTTCATATCATTCAAAATACTCATCGTCTGTTTATTCCAGGCGGTACCGTGACCAACTGTATCCAGGTATAATGTTGCCGGTTCGGGATATGTTTTCGTATGGTATTGTTCAATATATTTTAACGGGGCTAAGAAATTTCTGTGAGGTGCTTTGTGATGCAACATCAGCATGAATGGTTTGTTCAGGTCTCTTTTATCACGCAGCCATTGCAAAGCTTCATCTGTAATGATATCTGTTGCATAACCTTTATAGGTTGAAGTATCTCCCTTCATATTGATGAAACGGGGATCAAAATATAGACCCTGCCCGGGTAGGATCTTCCAGTAATCAAATCCTGTAGGGTAAGAAACCAAATGCCATTTTCCCACGATGGCAGTTTGATAACCTGCTGCCTGCAATACTTTAGGCATTGTAAGTTTTGATGAGTCGAAACGGGTGTGATTGTCGATCATCCCATTCTTATGCGAGAATTGTCCTGTAAGGATGGTGGCTCTTGCCGGTCCGCAAATGGAATTGGCAACAAATGCATTGGAGAAAAGAATCCCCTCGTTGGCAATTCGGTCAATATTGGGTGTTGAAATAAATGTTTTATTATAAGCACTGATCGCATTTGCATCATGATCATCACTCATGATATAAATAATATTGGGCCTTTGCTGGGCAATAGCTGTTGCAGACAGAAACAAAAAGAAAAACAGTTTTCTCATAATGGCGCATTGACCAATCAAGGTACAATATTTTATTTCAGAATGAATAGTTCGAATAACTTTAGGGCAAAGAACCCAGTATGGAATTTGGACGTATACCTGAAGCAGAATTGAATGCAATTGATTTTTCATTGCCTGCCGAACCTTTGTTCAATCAGCAAATATTGAAAGCTAAAAAAGCTGCAAGTCCCAAAATATATATCGGTTGTGCCAAATGGGGAAGGACGGAATGGCTGGGAAAAATATATCCTGCCAAAACAAAAGAAAAAGACTTTTTAGACCATTATGTAAAGCATTATAACAGTATTGAGCTCAATGCCACACATTATAAGGTTTATGGTCCGGCAGGAATTGCCAAATGGGCGGCAAAAGCCGGCGATAAAGATTTTATGTTTTGTCCCAAAATGTATCAGGGTGTTACGCATCGCGGCAGTTTGAAAGGGAAGGATTTCATCACCACGGAATTCTTACGTGGTATTCTTGCTTTTGAAAAACATCTGGGCCCGGTGTTTGTGCAGGTAAGTGATGCATTTACGCCAAAAAGAAAACAGGAACTGTTCGATTTTTTACGATCACTTCCCACTGATCTTCAATTCTTTCTGGAAGTACGCCATCCCGATTGGTTTGGCAAAGAAAATATCCGAAACGAATTATTTGAAACATTGAAGCAGATAAATGCAGGTGCTGTCATTACAGATACGAGTGGCCGACGAGATTGTGCACATATGCATCTTACAGTGCCCAAAGCTTTTATCCGCTATGTAGGAAACAGTTTGCACGCAACCGATTATACAAGAATTGATGATTGGGTCAAGCGTATCAAATACTGGCTGAACAATGGTTTGGAGGAATTATATTTTTTCATGCACATGCATGACGAAACGTTTTCACCGGAACTAACAGTTTATCTGGTTGACCAATTGAATGCAGCTTGTGGTGTAACTTTGCAGAAGCCGATCTTTATTCAGCCTACACTTTTTTAAACAACAAAATGATTGTCATGAAAAATGTTGCTTGCTTATCTTTTTTGTTGGTATTGGCTTCCTGTTCTCCTATGAAGATCACCTACACTAAATCTACAGATGCTGTTAATTTTGCAAAATACAAGACCTTCAATTTTTATGAATTGAAAGCATCAGGTGATACGATCACCAAAAATTTTACAGAACGAACCAATATTTTAAAGAGCGCCATCATTACTGAAATGAGCAAACGTGGTTATACGCAATCAAGCACTCATCCTGATCTTTTAATAAATATCGGTATTGTGGTGAGGGAACAATCACAGCTCAGTGAGCCTAGCTCTCCTGTAAATATTCTGGGACTTTATCGCGAAGCTGCTGTTTCATTAGATATTGTGGATGCTGCAGAAAATAAAGTTGTTTGGAAAGGATCGATAGCAGGAATTGTGCCGAGTATAAAATCATCTGCACAAAAACAAACAGCATCAGGAATGAAAAAATTATTTGAGAGATATCCTGTTGAGATAAATCATTAATTATTTTATCTCGAACAACTCTTCCCATCTTGTCGTATACCTTTTAGAACGCAGTTCCTGGCGCATTTTCCAGTCTCTCTCTGTACCACTTGCAGCAAACTTTAATACATCATCGCGCATACTGAAGTTTACATTATCTATCATGTTCATCAGCAATCGTTGGTTGTTTTTTATTTCGGGTAAAAATAAATTTCCCTGAATGGAAGTATCGGGTACAATACCACTTAACATCACTCCGGCTTTTTTATAAATATTCCCTTCTTCAAATAATCTCTCCACCAACTGAACAGCGGGCTTGATCAATTCGCTGGTGATGGAAGTGGCAACCGGTAAATGAACATAAGAGCTAATAGATGGACCGTGATGGAAATGTGCTGTATGTGATTCTGCTTTTGGAACGATGAAAACACTGATGGTTTTGGCCGCACAGTTTTGCCGGCGCAATTTTTCTGCTGCACGGGATGTATACGTGGCAATAGCTTCTTTGATGTCTTTGATCTTGGTTACAGGCTGGCCAAACATTCTTGTAGTAGCGATCATTTTTTTATTGATGAGTTCTTCTTCCATAACGATAGCAGGTTCACCATTCAATTCTTTAATTAATCGAACACCCACGACACCACCCAGGTGACGATGTGCCCATTCGGTACTCATTCGCTTCAGGTCCAATGCTGTATTGATCCTTAGCTGACGAAGCTTTGTTGCATATCGATAACCCACGCCCCAGATATCATCAACGGCAGTGCGTTGCAATGCATCATTTATTTTTTCTTCATTATCCAATATCAGCACACAATCTGTTTCGATCTTATTTTTTTTGGATAAGCGATTGGCCACTTTACTCAATACTTTGGTGGGTGCTACGCCGATAGAAACTTTAATGCCCGTCCACATTTCAACGATGGTCCTCATTTCTTTAGATGCTTCGATCAATTTGTCTGTTGGAATATGATGCAGATCTAAAAAAGATTCGTCCACCGAATAGACTTCTACATTTTCTTTACCCACCAGCGTACGTAATGTTTCCATCACACGCCAACTGAGATCGCCATATAAATGATAATTGGAAGAAAAAGTTTCTACGCCATATTTCTCGATCATCGGTTTTGCCATAAAATAGGGTCCCGCCATTTGCACGCCGAGTTTTTTGGCCTCATCCGTTCTGGAAATGATACAGCCATCGTTATTGCTTAATACAATAACGGGCTTGTTCGCAAGATCGGGACGAAATAATCTTTCGCAAGAACAATAAAAACTATTACAATCTACAATGGCTTTCATACCCCCTAACCCCCTAAAGGGGGAATTTTAGTGACTCAAATTTTTGCATCCTGTCTCTCTCGTATGGCTGCTGTTATTTTTGAAATAACAGTTTCCATTGAATTGAAAATTTCTTTGTTAGAGAAACGAATAACTTTTATACCGGATGAATGTAAGGCACTATCTCTTTCTTCATCGGCAATTTTATTTTCCATTTTTTGGTGTATCTCTCCATCTGCTTCAATAATCAATTGCAAAGAGTGACAATAAAAATCTGCAATGAATTGTTGAATGGGATGCTGCCTTCTAAATTTATATCCGAAAGGTTTTGTTCTCAGATATTCCCAAAGAATAACTTCCGCATCTGTTAGATTATTTCGCAATTGCTTCGCATTTGCAAATATTAAGGGATTAGCTTTTTGAAACATTTTCTTTTCCATAATAGTCGATTTTGTATTCCCCCTTTAGGGGGTTAGGGGGTATGAATCACATAAGTCACTACTCCCCAAACATTTGCTCTGTCGTCAAAAACGGATAATGGAATATCCGAGAATTTTTTATTCTCCGATATTAATGTCACCGAATTAATATTTTTCTGCAAACGCCTTACCAGTAATTCGCCTTCCATGATGGCGACAATTACTCTGCCATTACTTGGTTTGATACTGCGGTCGACGATCAATGTATCGCCGCTGTGAATGCCTGCACCGATCATCGCATCGCTGTTCATACGGAAGAAAAAAGTGGCAGGCTTGTTTTTGATGAGTTGTTCGTTCAAGTCGATCCCACGTTCCATATAATCATCTGCAGCAGCGCCAAAACCGGAGGCATTGGCCGTTTGTATATCATTCTGATTGAATTTTTTGCTGCCCTCATATTTGGCACGGTAAAAACTGTCGTTATCCATAAAAACTAAATTTTGTAATACTAAATTAATTAGTAAATTTATACTAAATTATTTATCTCGATAAAATATTATTATGAAAATGATCTTTCAAACACCGGTAACCCGTTCACCTTTATTCAGCAATTTGTATGAATACTTGCTCGTGGCACAGCCGGATGAAAAAGTATATCAGCAGATCGTGGAAGAAAAGCAATCTTTCTACCATACTTATCAAGAGAAAATCGCCATCAAGACCAAGCCTCATATTACGGTGAGTAATTTTCTGGCAAAGGAAACGATGGAAGAGACCATCATCCGTTGGATGCAGCGCATCATCAGTACACAATACAGTTTCTCCGTTTCATTGAATAATTACAGCGGGTTTCCGCCGCACACGGTGTACCTGCGTGTGCAGGATCATCAGCCATTTAAACAACTGGCATCCTCTTTAAAAGTGGTGGATCAATATGTGAGAGGGAATGATTGTCCGCCGATGGAACTGACGAAGCATCCGCATTTGAGTATTGCAAGAAGATTACCTGAACCTATTTATGAGAAAGCGATCAAGGAGTATGCACTCAAATCTTTTTATGCAGCTTTTGAGGTAAAGCAGTTGATACTATTGAGAAGGCAGCATCAGTTCGATGCCTGCAAACAGGTGAGTGTATTTCATTTCGGCACAGATAATCGTTTGTTTAATTAAAAATGAAAATAAAACCATCATTCATCCCTGCATATGAAATGTATGAATACAGGATCATCATTCAGCCGCATGAAGACCTGTGTGATAAGATCAATGCTATTAAAAGATCATTTGCAGAAAACTATCAATTACCTGTATATCGTTATGTAAAGCCTGATATTACTTTGGTTCGCTTTACGCAATATGAAATGCCCGAAGAAAGAATCATGTATCGTCTGCAAAATATTGCAATAAGCAATGCATCATTTGCAATTGAGTTAAAAGATTTCGGCAGCTTTCCTACGCACAGCATCTTCATCAATGTTGCTACTAAAACAAATATTGTGGCATTAGTGAAAGAGATCAAGTCCATTCAAAAACTAATGAAGTTGGATGATGAACATAAACCGCATTTTATAACAGAACCCTTCATCACGATTGCTGCGAAACTCTTGCCCTGGCAATATGAGAAAGCATGGCAGGAATACAGCAACACAAATTTCACGGCTATGTTCATGGCGAATGAAATAGTATTAATAAAAAGAAAACAAGGAGAAAAAAAATATCAAACCGTAAAGCGATTTCAATTCCTGAATCAAAAAACAACAACACAGCAAACCGTTTTATTTATATAATGCTTCATAAAACCTAACGATAATTTCATGAATGAAGAACAGCAGGAGCAAAATAATAACACATATAAAAAAGGTCGCGGTGCGCAGTTCAATCCAAAGAATAGGTTCTTGAAAAATGAAAGAGTAAAAGAACATATTGAAAGTATTGATGACTGGACCGAACCCAATATTGCCACACAATACCTTGAGGACAAATCAAAAATGCTGGTGAATAAAGTGGATAGTCCGGATGTAGGCATGTTGTACAGCATGAATCCATATCAGGGCTGTGAGCATGGCTGCATATATTGTTATGCCCGTAATGCTCATGAATACTGGGGTTACAGCGCAGGCCTTGATTTTGAAAGAAAGATCATTGTTAAGAAGAATGCACCCGAACTCCTACGTAAATTTTTGATGCATCCCAAATGGGAATCTGTGCCGATATCATTAAGCGGCAACACGGATTGTTATCAGCCGGCTGAAAAGATATTTCGTATCACCCGGCAATTATTGGAAGTATGCAATGAATTCAATCAGCCCGTTGGACTGATCACTAAGAATGCAGGTATGTTGCGTGATAAGGACCTGCTGAAAGAAATGGCAAAGAAAAAACTGATCAGCATATTGGTAAGTATCACTTCATTTGATGAGGACTTACGATTGGTAATGGAGCCAAGAACCACAACTGCCAAACAACGGTTGAGATTGATCAAAGAATTAAGTGAGGAAGGTGTGAGAATGGGTGTGATGCTGGGGCCGATGATACCCGGATTGAATGAACATGAAATGCAGCGCATCATGAAAGCAGCGAGTGAGAACGGTGCAACATTTTCTGCCTATACTTTTATACGGTTGAATGGCGCCGTGAAACTGATCTTTCATGACTGGTTGTATAAGAATTTTCCTGACCGTGCCGATAAAGTATGGCATATGATACAACATGCGCATGACGGCAAGGTGAACGACAGCCGCTTTGGTGTGCGTATGCGTGGTGAAGGACCCATTGCAGAATTGGTCAATCAACAATTCAAAAAGTATAATAAACTCTATGGTTTGAATGCAGAACGATGGGAATTAGACTGCAGCAAGTTTAGAAGGCCGGGAGAGCAGGGGAAACTATTTTAAATTGAATTATTAATTTATATAATTTTATGGAAGCATATACTCCCCGACTGAATGAGCATTTATTATTCATTCAAAATTTAACCAGCATGTCGAAAATTAAGAACTCACAAATTAACATGTATGAACATTCAAAAGCAAAAGTTGATCTTTTTAAAAGATATTTTTCCATTTATTTAAATGTTATTAGCCGGACATCGTTTGTAAATAAAATTTATTTATATGATTTATTTGCTGGCGAAGGAAGATATTCTGACGGCGAAAAGGGAAGTCCAGTTGTAGCAATGGAATGCATTGCGAGTCATTATTTTAATAATGGATCAACCTGCCCCAATATAGATGTTTGGCGTAATGACTTTAGTAAATCGCAAATTGAAACTGACAAGTTCAAGATTGACAGAGTAAAGGATTTTGTTGACAAGATTTATCGGCCAGATAATGTAAATGTTGATTTTACAAAAATTGATAGTAGTCAAATATTATCGGAAATTGATACACGATTAAATAAGTTGAAAAAAGATGAAAGAGCTTTATTGTTTATCGATCCTTGGGGTTATAAGGATATTAAACCCAAAGAGTTGAAATCAATTTTAGCAAATGGGAAAACCGAGATTATTTTATTTCTGCCAATTTCATTTATGTATCGATTTGCAAATAAGGCGTTAATTGATGAAGGTTTTGCTGGAGGAAAGCCTTTAGAAGAATTTTTAAAAGAGCTGTTTGTAGGAAAAATGCCAGATACA
>CAIKTE010000280.1 GCA_903830285.1 uncultured Chitinophagaceae bacterium
ATGGCAATGTTTCCAAAGAGCATTGAGATATCATCTTTTTCTCTTGAACTGATAAACCAGGCGATCATTCCAATAACACCTGTCGCAATTACGATCAAAGCAATATATAATGCCAGTGAGGCAAGCACTGCTTCGGGATTATTGAAAATGACATAACTTAAGATGATCATTAATATTCCCTGCAGGAGTATTCCCCACCAGTTGCGAAAAAGAAGAGATATTTTCATTTTACTTATTTTACATTATAACAGATCCACTATTACTTTATTGATCTTACCGTTGAATTTAAAAGGCGCTTTTTTAATGTAGCGTAAGGATACAGATGATCCCAGATCGCAACCCACATCAAATGTTTCGCTGGCAGAGAAAGCAGCAGGGACTGTTCTTTTCACTTCACCTGATGCAGCTTGTTTTCCATCGATTGTAATGACGATTGCAGCAGGGGCTCCCGGCTTTTGAATAATTGATACGATTTCGATATGGTGTTTCCCTGCCGATAATTTTTCTTTTGTTTCTACCGTATAATTTTCTATCAGCATCATATTGTATTCATAGATCAGTTTACCATTCTCCATGAAACAAGTGAGGCCTCCACCTGATCCGCCCAATGCATATAATACACCTGATGCATTCGCTCCTGTTTCGAGATCGATCTGTACTTTACTGCTTTTCTTACCCAGGCCGGGTGCACTGAATTCGGGCATACGATTGGTATTGGCATCAAAGTCCCAATGTTTGTAAGGAGATGCGATCGCATCTTCCGGATGCAGTCGTAACCAAACGCCAGCTCCAATTGGCAGATCTTTATTGTCTTTTGCCTGTTCTAAGAATAGTGCCTGCATTTTCTTTAAACGTTCAGGTTCTTTGGCAGCCAGATTATTTGACTGTGAATAATCTTCATTCAGATTATACAATTCCCATACATCTTTTTTAGAATCCCATTTATTGATCGGCGGTTGTGTTTGTGCAGGTAACCATGGATAGAGCGGACCAAAAGTGCAGGCAAACCATCCGTCCTGATATACTGCACGGCTACCGTTATTATCGAAGAATTGTGTTTTGGCAACTGGCGCAGCTTTCGCATTATCGAATGTGTATTTCATACTGACCCCATCCATTGGGATCTGCTCAAATCCATTCACCACTTTAGGATTCTTTATTCCAAGAATATCATAGATAGTTGGAACGATATCATTTACATGATGAAATTGAGAACGTGGTGTTTTATCGGGTTTGATATGCGATGGCCAGGCTACGACCATTGGATTACGTGTACCGCCAAAATGTGAAGCAATTAATTTAGTGTGTTTGAATGGCGTATTGCCAGCCCATGCCCAACCGGCATGGTACATATTATCAGTGATCGGTCCGCCTAATGCATCCAGTCCTCCGATCTTATTTAAAGCAGCGATCTGTTGCTGTATCGTATTGGGAATGCCATTCTGTGCCAGCAATTCACTGATGGATCCATTTTGTCCTTCTGCACTGGAACCATTATCGCCCCATATAAAAAAGATGAGGGTATTGTCTTTTTGTCCCATAGCATCCACTTCATCCAGCACTCTTCCGATCTCATGATCTGCATGTTCTACAAAACCGGCAAACACTTCCATCAAACGTGTTTGAAATGGTCTTTCAGAAGCAGGAATACTTTCCCAGGAAGGCATTGTAGAATCACGGGCTGTCAATTGTGTATTGGCAGGAATCCATCCCAGTTCTTTTTGGCGTTTGAAAACACGTTCGCGGTAATTATCCCATCCATCGTTGAATTTTCCTTTGTATTTATCTGCCCATTCTTTAAAGATATGATGCGGACCATGGCCTGCACCCGGAGCAAAATAGAGTAACCAGGGTTTATCGGCTGCATAGGCTTTATGCTGATGTAACCAGCTGATCGCATGATCTGCAAGATCAGTAGTGAGGTGATATTTTTCATCGTGTGCCGGTTCTACAGGTGTAAAGTCATTCACTAAACGGGGTTCATATTGTGAGGTTTCTCCTGCAAGGAATCCGTAAAAATGTTCGAATCCATAAGAGTTAGGCCAATAGTCAAAGGGGCCCTGAGAAGTAGTTTGATTGGCCGGAGTATTATGCCATTTTCCAAAAGCCGATGTACTGTATCCATAGTCTTTCAACACTTCTGCAACAGTTGCAGCTTCTTTAGGAATGATACCTGTATAGCCATCCCAGTCAACAGCTCTTTCTGCAATGGTTCCATTACCGATCCGGGTGTGGTTACGGCCGGTCAATAAAGCTGCTCTTGTTGGAGAACAGATAGAAGTAGTATGAAATTCATTATAGGCAATGCCTTCATTGTATACTCTTGATAAAGTGGGTGTATTTACTTCTCCTCCAAAAGTAGAGGGTGTTCCAAAACCAACATCGTCCATCAGAACGATCAGGATATTGGGCGCATCTTTTGGAAGATGAGACGGGTGCTCTCTGCGAACATGTTTACTCTCTGCCAGACTTTCTCCTGCAATACTCGCAGATGGCGGTTCGGGAAAGGGCAGTACAGCGCCTATTTCTGTTGCAGATGTCGATGCTTTTTGCTGATCGGTTTGACATTGTGTAAATAAAAGGATACACAAGATCGCAGTGAAGAATTTAGTCATGGTTGGTTAATTAAGGGTAAAGTATCATAAGACCGGGAAATGATTGATATGCTGATACTAAATACAGAAGCAATATCTATCATTAAGAAATCCGAAAAAAAATAGTTAAGGCAAACCCTGTCAAGCTTTGCTGAATATTTACAAACTTGAGCCAGCCTATCAATAATAACAATTCACAATTCCATTCAGTTAAGGAGCTTAACTTTAAAAGGTCAACTGAAGCCCTTCGTTCAAACTATAAACAAAATCGGGTACATATAAGGGTATTTGCCCCTTATCATTCTGCAGTGAAAATGCTGTAACAAAACTCAGTTTCCCCCATATATTCATCGTTAATTCCATATTCATTGTAACCCGGGGATAGAGTTTGGTGACCACCGGAAAAACCGATACCTGAGGCAGGTTGTGATAAGGCGGTATAAAAGGCATCTGCACATCAAAAAAAGCATTCATGCTGATATTCTTTGTAAACGTGCAGACAAAATTGGCATACACATTCGCTCTTATATTATCTCTTAAAAGCGATCCGTCTTTTCCGATGCCTACAGTATTAAAAATATAATCCTGGGTGGCAGGAGGAAAAGTGTCGAGATAAGGTACTTGCTCATGCTTCACCATCTGCCAGTTTTCCTTTTCATACAATAATCCTGCGCCCAATTTTATCCGGATGATATGAGTGGGTTTAAATGCATACACAGCATCTATTCCAAATTGCCATCTGCTGTTCAGTGCCCTGTTGGCATCGCGGGAAAACAGGATAAAAGGTTCGGGATACAATCTTTTTTCCACTATTGTCTTTCCGTCAAAATCATGACTGTTTAGCGCACAGGTGAGCATAGCAAACAATCTGTCGGATGCCGAGAAATCATCCAGTCTGTTCTTATACGCACTCTCTACTATCTCATAATTGGAACGTTTTGTTGCATACATCATACCTATATCAGTACCTGTTGTAACCGAACTTGTACCATCCTGACTTGTATTAAAAGCAAAAGCCACACTTAAATTAAACTGATTGGCTTGCAGAGAATCCAGCACCGATTTTTGAAACGGTGTTACCTGTCCGTAACCCAATAACAGCATGGAAAAAATAAAGAAGTTCAATGCTATTAAACGCCTGATGAAAGATCCCGGTCTTTTTAAAAGCTGCGTTTTCATAATCAAATGTTGAAACAAAAGCTATGGCATCACTGTCATAGCTTTTGTTTTATTCTTTAAACATAATGAATGCTGCAATAGGATTGCAATATATATTCCTTAATTTATTTTCTGAAGCACGATCCCTTTATAGGACTTTATCCAATCACTTAAGCTTGATAACAGTTCGCCATTCGCATTGGTGATCTTAAAACTTTGATCCAGGTCCCAAACCACCATGGGGATACCATAAGATTTCATTACTGCAACCACGTCGTTCATATAATTGTTCCTGTATTTTTCAGGAATAGATTTGATGGTACCTGTTTCGGTGCAAATAACAGGGACATTATTTCTGACAGACCAGTCATGTGCTACTTTAACATTGGCTTCAATAAATCCTTTGTTTGCTTTTTCATTATAGTGCTCATAATTATAGGTCATGTCTCGGTCAGCCTTTGCTCTTTCGGGCATTGGCGGCATATCACTTGCAGCATAAGGATAAGGCAATCCGGTCATATATGTTTTGTCCTTGTCCCAAGGAGCTCCCTGTGTGGTGAAGATATAAGGCTCATAAAAATGGAATACATAGATGATCTTATCATCATTAATGGGCTTTAAATTATTAAATGCATTCACATTCATATAATTGTTTGTCCCTACCAACCACCATCTGTTTGGATCGAGGGGTCTTAATTTTTCAATCCCCGTTTGGCTGATCAATATCCATCTGTCTTCCGTTTTTGTTCTCGGCTCGTCATACAATCCAAAGTATAAATTATCATAACCTTTTCCTTTGAACAGGTTGATGATCTGCGCCCATATTTTAAAGCCTCTTTGTATCTCTTTCTGCAATTCTTCGATTGCCATTCCGTTCCTTGTTACGCCGAAATGATAGGTCAATATCATGGTCATATTATTGGCATTGATATATTCATATACCTTGGTCAGCTTTTTTATCACATCCGGATTAAAAGTAACTTTATCTGGCATGAGGAACAGATCAAAATCTATCGGAACCCTTACTGTTTTAAAACCCATTTTATGGGCCAATTGCAGTTTCTTGAAATTTTCTTTTTGTAAAAGCACATCGCCTTTGCTCCAGTAATTTTCCAATAAAGAAATATTTACGCCGGCTTCAAAAAGAGGAACAATCCTTGATTGATAATCCGGCACATCAAATTGCGAATAGGTTCTGGAAAAATTCAATAGAAACAGAAAAGCAAAGAGTACCCATTTAGCAGGTACGAACTTGCGTGTAGCATTGTTCTTCATCTTGTTTTGGTTTAAGGGTAATTTTTGATTGAAATGTGATAGCGTGTATTAAGCAGTTTAATACCGTCTTATTTCTTATACAAATTAATACAACCGGTCGCTGATATCCTTATCATTACTGATATAGGTTGTCAAAATTTGACAAATGTTTACAAACTGATCCATTTGGCTGGTATTATTGCATAAGCTGCCTCTTTTATAAGGTTCCAACTCTTCGTATCAAGAATAAAGCCTGTCGGCTTTGTGGAAGAAAACTATTTTTTTAACGCAGAGACGCAAAGTCGCAGAGGGTTTGTCTTTTTTGCAAAGACGCTTTTCTTTTTTTGAAGTGTGGAATGACTGTTTTGCCCGGCAGATCCCTCCTGCGTCGGGAAGACAGCATAGTTCAGCTTTTGCAATACAGTGACTTCAGCTATTGGGCCTTGATGTCGACAATTAAATAGGATTAAATAAATCCGAATCTCTTCTACCCGGAATATCATGTTTTAGATCCGATGTTGTTAGAATAGTTTTCATACCCCCTTTAGGGGCTGGGGGTGTTCGTATTAAAACGTTTCTCCGATATTGAGGTAATATGTATTCATTTCTTTGCTGAAAGCATAGTCGAAAACGATATTCGTTCTTGAAAACTTATTCAATTTTAAGCGCAATCCTGCGCCGCCGGCAGGAAGCCAGTATATAAAATCATTCGTATGGAATTCTGAAACGGAGGACAGGTTTGCAAACAGTACAAATCCGAATAAGCCATTCTTTGTAAGATCCTTTCTGTATTCTGTTTCAAAATACAATTGCTTATCACTTCTGTAGCGGCTCTGATAAAATCCTCTTCCCGAACGGGCATATGGATCCCAGCCCGTACTGGGCAGATCAAGATAAGGGATATAGCCTTTATTGACCATCCAGTAATAAGACCAGAAGCCTAATATATTTTGCTCTTTGGAAGAAAAGGAAAAATATTTTCTGAAATCAAGAAATAGCTGATCCCAGTTTCCTGTATTAGGGAAGATAGAAGGATTGGCCCTGAAACTGGCTGATGCATACATTCCACCTGTGGGGTTATTACTATTTTTCCGGGAATCGTATTGTACGATGAAACTGATACCGGTTGATTGTGTGTTTGATTCCAAACTATCATAATACGGTCGTAAACTTTTATAGAATCCGCTATCTCCATATGCAGTCACATCAAAATGATTGTCCAGGTTAAAACCGATACCGGCAAAAAAGTTTCTGCTGATCTTCTTTAAAGCACTTTCATAAAAACGAACATATTTATAAGAGATCAGTGTTTCCTGCTCTTTGGGTGTATGTCCGCCCAGGCCCCATGAATTTTGTGGGTAGATCATAAAACGCAGGTCGCCTATAAAATTCCAGTCATTATTATTCAACCATATATTTGATCGAATAGGGAATACATAACGTCCCTGAAAATTAGTGTATGGCGTAAATGAAACTACTGATAAGGACGTGTTTTTTTTATCCCCTAAATAAAAAGACATATTGGTGGAAGTGACCAATGCAGCACCACCACCCGGAATGCCGGTTGAAGCAGGAAGTAAAGAGAAGTATATTTTTTTATTGGAGATACCGGAATCTCTTTTTGCAGAACTTGATTTGTTCTTAAAGAAAAGAGGTCGCAACATATCAATAATATCTCTCTGGTTAAAAGCAGTATCTGCTGATACTGCTTTTTGTTCTTGTCCGATAGCAGTTATACTAAATAAACTGAAGCATAATAACTGAACAGTAATTTTTAGAATAGTCTTTTTATCATTCATCAGATCTTTGATCAACCCTTATTCTTTTCAATAAAGATAGTTTACAAAACCGTTTATTGCGGAATGACCAATTGAATGTCGACACGTCTTTCTTTATCGGATGAACTACCAAACTGATCATCGGATGCTTTCGATAAAACGATCAATCTGGAATCGGTGATCCCTTCATTCAATAAAATCTTTTTTACTGCATTGACCCTTTTTTCAGCGATCTTTTTATTCTTCTCATAAGAACCTGTTGCATCGGTACGGCCGGTGATTTCCAAATGCCATCTCGGATGCTTACCCATTTCCTCTGCGATTCGTTTTAGTTTGCCCACGTCAGCAGATTTAATTTCGGTCTTACCCAACTCAAAATAGATCGTATTGAAATAATCAGAATAAGTTGGTGTTGCAGTTGCAGTTGCAGCAACAGATGTTTCTCCTGCGGTATTTACAGCAGCTTGTTTTGAGTTATCAGGAGCAACCACCACTGCTGCAGAAGGAGACGCATCACTCTTTATTTGCAAAGTGTCTTTAATAGGTTTTCTGATCGCAGAATCAATATTAGAAATATAGATCGTGTCTTTGGTTGACTTAGTATCTTTTGAATTGGTTGCAATAACTGCCGTGGTCAATGCTGCATCACTAGCGATCATGGAAAGTCTCAACCGTTTGATCTCTTTTTCGAGATCATCATTATAATTCTTCTCGCGTTTGATATCATCTTTTCTTTGCTGATCAGCTTTTTTGTCTTTCTTTTTATCTGACTTCGCTTGTGCAGCATTATTCTTTTCCTGTTCATCTCTCAATGCAAGATTGCTCTTGGCCAATTCTCTGATCAATCTGTCAACACTTGAATCTCTTGCTCTGAGATAAGCACTGTCATTGGTCTTGCCACTGTAAGCCACGGGATTACTGATGATCAATGAGTCGCCCGATCTTCTCGCTGTGGTTGCAGTTGTTGCAGCAGGTCCGTTATTGATCACAATATTTACCGGCTTATAATTAAAGGAAGAATCACGAATCATTTTTTTCAAGATCTCCACTTCCATGGCAATGGAATCAATGGAACGTCTTTCTGATTTTTGATTAGCGATCAATGAATCTTCACCCAGTTTCAAACCGGTGATGTATTGAAATGCCTTTAACGATTTCGATGGTTTGCCATAAGCGATCGATAATTTTAAGCCGGCATGTATATCTGCTTCGGGTGAACGTCCATTTACCAGTATATGATAAAAATTATTTGACCCGACATATACCGGACCGAAACGAACGGTTACGCCAACATTGGTTCTGTTATAAATATGCGAAATGGGAACATATAAAGCCAGCAACCTGCTTTCGAATCTTGGTGTAACTGCAAACCATTGTTCAGATACTAAACCTGTAGATGTTTTATTGCCGAAATTTTCAAGTGGTTGCTTAGCAGCTACATTCACATAAAATCCTTCCATTAAATGCAGGTCAAGATCAACTGTTAAAGCAGTTGGTAATTTATACGTAAATAAAGTGGATGTATCCGGCGTGTATTGTACCAGTTTTGAATAAGGAATATCAAACTGACTCATACTTCCGGCTTTCACGCCAGAGAAATCCCAGTTATTGATATTGGCACTATGATCTCTTGTTAAAGGTTTTCTTTGAAAATTAAAAAATCCAACATCCACCAAAGCAACGCCTAATCGGAGAATGTATTTATTGACATCTCGTCTTTCTTTAGTTTTCAGATCATAATCCACAAACTTTTTATTCTGCATATTGCCCCTTAATTCATACACCAGACCTGCATTCCATCCAAACTTGAAATTCTCCACATTATTAAACAATTCTCTTGTTTTAATATCCTGAAAATCGGCATGTTCGGTACGTGCATAATGGATAGCCGGTGATTGAATAGAAATATGGTTGCTATCTTTAAAATTCAATGATAATTGATCTGCCTGGATATAAGCGCCCGCACTTGCAGCCATCAGTTTACCGGTAAAAGCGCCTTTAAGAAAATGATGCCCTGATTCCAGTAAAACTGTTCCGTAGGTTACCGCCACTTCTTGCCAGCTTAAAAAGTTAGCGCGAAATCCATCATTGTTCATGGTTGTATTATATAATGCGGGATTCCTCAATTCAGCATAAAATAACTCAGCCGTTTGAAGGTTCACATTGGATAATTGTAAGGATGCTCTGTTATTCAATGAGATCCCCAGTGCTGATTTTTTTCCGGTGGATACCATGAAAGAAAGCGGTAACTGAATATTGGACATCACGCCTGCATTCACTTTTTCCTTAGTAGTTGCGAATTCTGATAGCTGATCTCCTTTTACATTACTAAAAGCACTATTGTATGGCGCTTTCGAATAGGTCCTTCTCAAAAAGAAGTCATTATTGAATTTTAAATAATTATTATTGAAATAAGAATCGAAACTGGCAATATTCATGTCGAATTTATACCTGCTGTCAACAATACTGGCAGGGTTAAAAGCTACACCGGATATACCCACATAATTGCCTGTGGCAAGTCCGATACTTTGCTGCGCAATTGCATTATTTGATAGTATGATCAACAGCAATGCACACAGAGAACTGAATAAAAATTTAAGTTTCATAAGTTAGTTTAAGGGTTCTTTCCAAACAGTTGATATAAAGTGTCCGAATTATTAAAAAGTAAATTTTCCGCCAATGCCACCCCACCCTCCGGCAAATGTGGCTTTACTGCCAAATTCGATGGATGGTTGCCAGTCGATAGAAAAAGCAAAGGGTAATTTGTTCAGTTTATATTCTAATCCTACAACCCCGTCCACGCCTGCATTTACGCCACCTCCATGTTCATAATCATAAAAATGTATGTGCGTACCGGGTCCGGCATACCATTTCAGACCTCCTGTATTACTTAATGAGCCGTGAAACTCATATAATCCAGTAACACGCGTGCCGTCTTGGAAATAAGCATAGAGATCAACGGCTTTATTTGCTGCAACGAAATGTTTGAAGGATACCCCCACCGGATAAAATTTGATCCCAACGGCTGAAGTATACCCTTGTTTTTGTAACAAAGTGTTTTGAGCTGAGGCTGAATGAACAAATAGAAATAAGGAGATCGCAAGAATTCCTGCAAGTTTCATAAACATAGTTTTAAGAGTTAATTTTTTACAATGCTCCCCCGCTGTTGTTGAGAAAATAGTCATTGAAACCGGGTATGCAAAATTGTGGCCGCGAAGATTGTTTGAAAACTTTTCAGAATCAAGTATTAAATAAAAAGTATGTAAAAATTCGGCAAATCTTTACAAGCAAAAAAGAAAATGCTTATGCTGCGCCTGTATTTTTCAAGAATACGGCAGGTGTTGTGCCCGTTTCTTTTTTAAAGGCATTAATAAAAGTGGTTCTGTTAGAGAAGCCTGATTCATTGGCTAATGCTTCTAAAGTGAGTTCTTTTCTGTCCTGTTCTTTACAAAGCGCAATAAAATGATTGACACGGTATTTATTCACCCAGGAATTGAAATTGGATTGATAGTACTGATTGATGATTGGAGATAACTGATAAACAGGTATGCTGATATCCTTAGAGAGATGATGAATGGAATATTTTTGATCGAGAAAGGGCTTATCGTTCAGCATATGTATTTCTACCTTTTCAAGAATAGGTTTAAGTTCATCGGCAATAAAGGGTCTTTTATCTGTATTTTCAATGTCATTTTCAACTTCCTCATCCAAAATAAGGGATTCCTTATTTATAGTAATCGGATTTTCTTCGATCGGCAAAGCTGAGAATCCATATAAGATATTTGGCGAAAAAAGCAGGAAAACAACAGTTGAAAGCAGCACAAGTGCAAGGTTAAGATTTAAAAAAGGCAATGAGAACCATTGTAAATGCAGCAATATGAAAAATGCCCCCGGAAAGATCAGCAAGAAATAAAAGAAGGAAAGTGTGATCAGAAACCAATAAATAGTTTCATTCTCTTTCTTCGATTTGCCGAAATCATATTTACGGTTTCTGATGATCAGTCTGATCTGCAGGATCATGATCAAAGAAGCAAATACATACCTGAATATTACATGAAAGTCATTATGGGTGATCCATCCTTCCCGCATAACAAATATGAAGGATCTGTCTTTTATATTAGCCCCCATCACTGAAAGTTTATAAGCAGGGTCTGCTAAAAAAAATGGCATCATATCAATCACATAAAACAGGCAAGGAATTAAAAAAAACCAGTCTGTTTTACGCCAACGGATACCGGGATAAAAAGTATTGCGTGTGTAAAAATATAAAAAAGGAAAAAATAGATATACGGAAATTGTAGCGGTACGGATCAGATAAGGAAATTGTAAAATAGCTCCCGTCTGATTTAGAAAACTGACCATTAATGCGTACCATATATTCAATAAAGAAAGCGCTAAATAAAAATCATTTCTGTTCTTTTTTTGGAAATAAAATAGAATTAAAATGACGGGAATACCCAAAATCAATCCGGCCTGTATCAGTAAATCAATCAGTTGCATTGGTTCTAAATAAGCGGTTAGGGCAAAAAATACTCAGGCCGTATCTCCCCGGTACTTGGTTGTCAAAAGTTGATTTCAGTATAAGGCCGGAGCGATTGCAATCAAGTTTTGCTCCGACCCCTATGGATTCCACGAAAAAGGGTGAGCTGAAAATTCCAGGTAATTCACTTTTCTACCTAGACATCAGGGATTCAGTCGCAGTTGCTACGGATATAGAAGAAGCAATTACCCTGTTCGTTGACGCTCAATTGCTTGGTATTTTGCAAAGCTCTTCAAGTCCAGTTTCTCGAGCGATTACCACTTTATTGGCTCGGCAAGCTATATCAAGTTTAATTCATTGCGCTTCGAGTAATCTGAAGGCCATGAATGATTTAGGGGAATCTGAAGTAGTCGCCAGTTTGATGGAAACCAAACCGATTATTTGGCAGATCCTCCTCCAGATTGAAAAGGATTCAAAGAGATCATTTTTGGCATCAGATCTATTAATCATGATAAGAACTGACCCCGAAAAAGTGATTACCATAATCGATAGCCAAACTGGCATGAACCGTGAACTTCTTGGATTATTTAATGAGGTCGACGTATGAAATATCCCATAGTTTCATCATCAGATGGTCGAGAAGCTTTGACTCGATATCGGGAAGGAAATTCACCCGAACTGTCAGTTAGTTGGACAGGTGACGGTGAGAATATGTCCCTTGCCAGTGAGCGAGCTATAGCAGCAAAAATTCTCTCCGTCTGGCAAGCATCGCAAGGGAAGAGAACTAATAAAACAAAGCAAAGAGAAGATTTTGAAATATCCGCATGTAGGCCGTTTCGAGATTACATAAATTCGTTGCCAGTAGAAGTCATGATGGATCCTGGATATTGGACGTATTTATCCCTTGAATATTTCTTAGACGTAATTACCTGGCGCCATCCGGGCAATTCCGATTTCGGCAACTTTGGGGTAATTCCTCCAAGGTTACATGAGTCTTTGCTCGGCCGACTATACCTTCGAGCGGACTTAGTTCAAGGAACCAATCTCGTGGAGATTGAAGGTCAAGATTTATGGAGATCGCATATTCTTAGAGTCAAAATCGGTAATAGCCCAGCTATGACCTCGGCCTTTCTTAATTCTGTAAATGAATTAGGTTTAGAGTTGCAAGTGTTTCGTGATTTAGCCAAAAGAATAACAGCGCTTCGATCAAATGTTTGTTACGAGGTAATTGATTCAAAAGAGGCTTCGCTTATTGTTGATTTTGAAGTACCTAAAAGCCTTGAGGCAGTTAGAATCAAAGAATCATTAAAAATAGAAAAAGCAACAAAGGATCGGAACACTAACTCAACGAGAAAGAGCAAGGCTACTTAGAAATGCTAGACCTGGATCTAGAAATGGAACCAACAATTGAGCAGGGCTTTAATTTCGATTCAAAGAGCAGTTTGTTGAAACGAAGTTTGATTTTGCGAAATTTTGAAAGTTCACTTTCTAAGAAGATTGCAAAGCCAACAAGCGATGATTATTTCGGCGAATGGTGGAAGTCCTTCTTGACAAGCAGAGAAGCGCCTATCGCAGACCTCAGACAGAGGAAGGTAAGAGTGTTAGATCTCTTTTCCAGCGTCGGAGGCCTTTCACTTGGTTTTAACGAATTACTAACCACGCTTGGTTTAAGGATGGAAAGCCTCCTTGCTGTTGATTTAGATCCGGAAGCCCTGCAGGTCTACGCATCTAATTTTCACTCAAAAGGTATTTTGAACGAGTCGGTAAAAGATTTGGTTGAATCAAGGATCAGGGGAACAGGTGTTGAATCAAGATATGTTTTTCAACCTGAAGTTGCTCACGCTGCCCTAGACCAGATTGTCGGGAAAGTTGATGTAGTTTTGGCAGGTCCGCCTTGTCAAGGCCACTCAAATTTGAACA
>CAIKTE010000281.1 GCA_903830285.1 uncultured Chitinophagaceae bacterium
TCAATTCATTTTTCTAATTATTATATTTTATGTTAACTCATGCTCTGTCTGAGAAAGCTGCCTATTTTATGCAGTTGGAAGACCAATTCGGCGCGCACAACTATCATCCCATTCCCGTTGTGTTGGAAAGAGGCGAAGGCGTTTTTCTCTATGATGTGGATGGAAAACGCTATTATGATTTCTTAAGCGGCTATTCGGCCGTTAATCAGGGTCATTGTCACCCCAGGATCATCCAAACATTAGTATCCCAGGCACAAAAACTGACCTTAACATCCCGGGCTTTTTATAATAATTTACTGGGTGAGTACGAACAGTTCATCACTTCCTATTTCGGGTATGATAAGGTATTACCCATGAATACGGGGGTTGAAGCAGTTGAAACAGCTTTAAAACTGGCTCGCAGATGGGCTTATGATGTAAAAGGCATTGCCAATGAGCAGGCCAAGATCATCGTATGCAAGGATAATTTTCACGGCAGAACAAGTACTGTCATCTCTTTCAGCACAGACCCTTCTTCTTTTAAGGGTTTTGGTCCGTATATGCCCGGTTTCGAGGCAGTGGCGTATAATAATATCGTGGCTGTTGAAAAAGCATTTCAGAATAAGAATGTGGCGGCCATTTTAATTGAACCTATTCAGGGTGAAGCAGGAGTTGTTGTTCCTGATGAAGGTTATCTGAAAGCGGTTAAGTCATTATGTGAGGAATACAATATTTTATTCATTGCCGATGAGATCCAAACAGGATTGGCAAGAACAGGAAAAATGCTGGCATGCGATCATGAAGAAGTTCGTCCTGATATTTTGATCCTTGGCAAAGCCCTCAGCGGCGGTACCTTACCCATCAGTGCTGTTTTATGTGATGATGAGATCATGCTCACAATCAAACCCGGAGAGCACGGAAGTACCTACGGCGGTAATCCGTTGGCATGTGCCGTTGCCATCACAGCATTGCAGGTTATAAAAGATGAGAAGATGGTTGAAAATGCAGAAGCAATGGGAATAGTATTAAGAGAAGAACTGGCAAAACTGGATTCTCATTTCATTACCAGCATTCGCGGTAAAGGATTATTAAATGCCATTGTAATTCAACATGCAAATCAGGATGCTGCCTGGGACCTTTGTCTGGAATTAAAAGCAAATGGTCTGCTCGCTAAACCAACGCATGGAGATAAAATTCGTTTTGCTCCACCCCTGACCATAAACAAAGAACAGATCCTTGAATGTGTTGACATCATTCATCGTTCTTTAAAAATACTTTCTTAAAGGAACCAATATAAATCATGAACATGATGTCAATGCTGTCCAAAGGACTCCGTTGGAGAGGCTCTCGAAGCATGATGAACGAGATCTTTGTTATTTAACTTCACCTTTCGATAACCACAGGTTGACATTAAACTTTATACTTTTATTCTCTAAATAATTTACCATGCCTGATACACATTTACATCATCACGAAGAACACTTAAAAAGCTCTGATCTCTTAACAGATATTGTGATCGGCATGAGTGACGGACTGACCGTACCATTCGCACTGGCAGCAGGTTTGAGCGGTGCAGTGGATTCAACTTCTGTGATCATCATTGCTGGCATTGCAGAAATTGCGGCGGGTTCCATTGCGATGGGATTAGGCGGTTATCTGGCAGGTAAAACAGAACAAGATCATTATAGCAGTGAACTGAAAAGAGAATATGATGAGATCGAAAATAAAACAGAATTTGAAAAAGAAGAAGTGCGTGAAGTATTTCGTGAATGGGGATTAAGTAAAGACCTGATCGAAAAAGCAACAGAAGAGATCATCAAGGACAAAGACCGTTGGGTTGATTTTATGATGAAACATGAATTGGGCTTGGATAAACCCGATCCTAAGCGAGCCCGCAGAAGTGCATTCAATATCGGAGCCTCATATATTGTTGGCGGACTGGTTCCTTTAAGTCCATATTTTTTTATACATGATTCTCTGGATGCTTTAAAGATCTCTGCGATCATAACTTTGATCTGCTTGTATATTTTCGGATATTTTAAGAGTAAGATCACAGGCGTGAATCCTTTCACCGGCGGATTAAAAGTAATGATGATCGGTGCTGCTGCAGCTGCTGCTGCATTTGCAATTGCTAAATTGATCGAAGCGTGATAATTATTTGCCACGAATATTTACGAATGATCGTATAAAATATTTATTCGTGCATTCGTGGCAGTTTTATTCAAATTTATATTTACCCAGATCATTCAATGTAGAATGATTGAGGAATGAAGCATTTGCATGATTACTTCATCGCCCTTGTTGGTCGCTGACCACAGGTGTTCGGAATAAATTTAGGCTTTTTTCGTTTATGGCTTAATGAAAGTCGATAAACTGTTGTCACTGCTACCTGAGGATATTCTAACTCAATTAGCCCTGGAAACCAATGTAGATCATTACTCCAAGAAGTTACAGGGAGAAGTAATTTTTAAGTTAATGCTTCATTGCATTATCAGTCATAAGAATAACAGCCTTCGCACAATGGAATCGGCTTACGAATCGATGTCATTTCAACTACTAAACCAAAAATATCAACACAGCGGTATCCGCTTTAGTTCAATCAGCGAGTGCCTGTCATCTATAGATGTTTGCTATTTTGAAAAGCTTTTTCAATGCTGTGTTTCAACATATAAGGATACTATTGGCAATGAGACCGATAACATTATAAGATTTGATTCGACGATAGTATCATTATCTGCCAATCTTATTAAAATTGGCTATCGACTTAATGGTGGTTCTCAACAGGTAAAGCAGCTCAAGTTTACTATTGGTTATACCGACATTCCCGAAGTAGTTCACTTTTATCATGAACAGTCTTATACCAGTGAAAATATTGCGCTCAAAAAGACTATAATAGATAATAGTCATTTACATACCAAGACTATGATACGTGTATTTGACCGAGGTATTACAGCACGTAAAACATATGATGAATTTACTGCTAAGGGAATAAATTTTGTATCAAGAATTAGTAGTAATGCTATTGAAAACATAATCAGCCATAATAAAAACATATGCCCTGAAAGCCCAGTATACACTGAATCTCTTAAAATAACTTCAGACCGTTGGTGTTATTTATTCAGTAGTAGCACTAAATCTAAATACCCGGTAAGATGTATTGAAGCCTATAGATTAAAGAATAATGAAAAATTAATTTTCATATCCAATATTGAGCACTTGCCGGCTGAGGAAATAACTGACATTTATAAAAAA
>CAIKTE010000282.1 GCA_903830285.1 uncultured Chitinophagaceae bacterium
AATGGCCACTATTCTTTTCATTCCACTTATTTTCCTTTCTTTTTTAGGGGCTGCATTTTTTAATAATAAGATTGACGAACATAAACAGATGGCTGTAAGTGTTTCTTAATCCTTATTCTGAATACACTTTATGCTAATTAATTCAGCTAATTGTACATTTTGTAATAAAGCGGGCGACTAAAAGGGTGAATATTTTTATAAGTCTATCATCTTTATTATCAATCATTTACACGATTTTCTACAAGCATATTGCTGCGCATTAACATTTCCATAGCTGTTTTCCATGATAAAAATCATATCTTTGCCCTGTCATTTTAAGGTAGAAGACACACTTCATATAGTTTATGTTAGCTTACCCTCTGGGTTGTGATTGATTTACTTTTTACGATTTCCTTGCCGGAAAAATTTTTATTAGAAGAACAAAAAATGGAGACAATTATGAAAAGTAATGTAACGCCTTCTATTGTACAAATAGAAGCAGAAGAATTGAAACAATTAGTAACTGAGGTAAAAGAAACCGTGGCTACAGGTGTTGATGTAAAGAATGAGGATCTGACACAAAATTTTGGTGTTGCCGATCTTTGGAAAATTCAAAGACAAATGAAACCTGCCTTGCGGTTGAAGTTAACCAACAGGTGGGGTATGTAATCTAAATACCTCAAACTATTATTTATGGAAAAGAGTCCCTGCAATTTTTGCGGGGATTTTTTATAGTATGATCATTCAATGGATGATATATCTTTATTTTTAGAGGTTTTCCTAATAATTTCACCGATTTCTGATTGTAGAAGAAGAAGGATAATTTATATTGAGCATTCAAAAACCTAAAAGATGATTTTACTACAAAGAAAAAAATTGCTGATCATTACTGCACTTACTGCAGTTTCAGCTTTTATGATCCTATCCTTTAAAACAGATGATCAGCAAGAACCCAAGAAACTGAAAAACATTAAAGTATTTCCGGCTACAGCTACCTACCGGGAAGTAGATCACGCTATGGACGAGTTTAAGGTTGAATTAGGGGTGAAGTGTAATTATTGTCATGCAGCGTCTAAAACAGATCCCAAAAAGATGGACATGCCAAGTGATGAAAATCCAAAGAAAGATATTGCCAGGGATATGATACGTATGACCGATGAGATGAATAAGAAATATATCAGTATGATTCCTCATGCAGATACCGTAAAAGTGCAGATGATCACTTGTAACACTTGTCATAGAGGTGTTGCAAAACCTAATGCAGTAATTCCGGCACAACCCAAATGGCCTGCACCTCCTGCAAACGGAACTACACCACCTCCACCACATGATAAATAAGTAGAAAAGAACGAAAAGTTTGAGTCGGTTGAATAAGATGCTCCTGATTTGCCTTTAACAGCAAATGAGTATCTTGTTCAACCGATTTTTTTATACGCATATTTAAACTCCTGAAAATCCGCTTATTATTTATTTTTTTTTTACTACAAATGCATTAATGTGTTCTAAATACACATTAATTTGCTTATTTTAGCATCCTTAAAACTTGTCAATTGGCTAACGATAAAAAAACTGCTAACGATTTGCAGCATGTGCTGCCTTCTGCTAAACCACTTGCAGGGAAAGATCTTACTCCAGCTAAAAAAATACAATCAAATAATGTTGTCGCTACTGAGCTTCTGAAGCCCGGTAAAAAGGTTAAGAGCGTTCGATCGGATAAAGCTGTATCTAAAACTGTAAAAAAGAAAGAACAAATGATTTCAGAAACAAAAACGATCATTCCAGATACAGTTGCTGCAAAAACGAGAGTGAAAAACGAAACCCCTGTAAAAACGAAAAATCTAAACCCAAATAAAGTGTCTCTCAAAATCACATTTCAACTAAAGTTCCGAACACAATATGGGCAGAACTTATATATTACAGGCAATCATCCTTTATTAGGGAATGGGGATATAAACAAAGCATTAGAATTGAAGTATCTCAACGAGGAGTTATGGATGACTTCGATTGAGCTATTTGAAGATGCAAATATTGACTCAAACATAACTTACAATTATATTTTGCGCAATGCAGATGGATCATTCAGTTATGATTGGGGAACTGATAAAACATTTAACCCTTCTGTCATCAAAGCAAAAGAACTATTGATGCTTGATGCATGGAATTATGCCGGCTATTTTGAGAATGCTTTTTATACAGTTCCATTTAAAAATGTATTGCTCCCTTCATATGCTACTGATGTAAAAACAGCCGAGCCCAAAACAGTCACCCATATTTTTAAAATAAAAGCACCCTTAGTTTCCAAAGGACAAACTGTTTTTATTTCAGGAACTGCGAAAGTGTTTGGTGATTGGAAAAGGGAAGAAATAGTTTTGCTGAATCGAGCAGAAAGAGACGATTTCTTTCAGGTAAAAATAGATCTCACTAAAGAAACTTTCCCAATTGCTTATAAATATGGGGTATATGATACAGAGAAAAAGAAGATCCTTCGATATGAGAATGGCAGTAATCGTGTTTTCTATGATGCGGTTTCAGAAAATAAATTAACTGTATTAAATGACGGCTTTGCTGTATTGCCTAATAATACATGGAAAGGAACAGGCGTAGCCATTCCGGTATTCAGCTTACGATCAGAGAAGAGTTTTGGTGTTGGTGAATTTTCAGATCTTACATTATTGGTCGATTGGGCAAAGAAAACGGGATTGAAATTAGTGCAGATACTGCCCATTAATGATACCACTGCAACACATACCTGGGCAGATAGTTATCCTTATGCTGCCATCTCAGCATTTGCATTGCATCCTATCTACCTTAATTTAAGTAAGGTGGTCAATAGTGATAATAAAAAATTATTGACTGCTTTAGAAGAGGAAAGAAAACAATTAAATGCATTGGAAACATTGGATTATGAAGCAGTATTAAATGCAAAGACCTCATTCATCAAACAAATTTATGCTTCACAAAAGGACAGCATATTTGCTTCTGAGGAATACAAGCAATATTTTGAGAAGAATAAACATTGGCTGGTTCCTTATTCAGTGTTTTGTTATTTGAGAGATGAATATGGCACAGCCGATTTTAATCAGTGGCCTGCATTTAAACAGTATAAAGTGGCTGATGTTGCTGCATTAACAGCTCCTGATGCAGTTTCATTCAATGATATAGCGATCAATTATTTTATCCAATATCATTTACATCTTCAATTAAAAGAAGCAACAGATTATGCCCATGCAAATGGAATTGTTGTTAAAGGTGATATTGCAATAGGTATCTATCGATATGGTGCCGATGCCTGGCAGCAGAACGAATTGTTTAATATGAATGTTCAGGCAGGTGCTCCGCCTGATGGCTTTGCAGTGAAAGGGCAGAACTGGGGATTCCCGACCTACAACTGGCAAAAGATGAAGGAAGATGGTTTTGCTTGGTGGAAGAACCGTTTTGAACAAATGAGTTATTATTTCGACGCATTTCGAATCGATCATATTTTAGGATTCTTCCGTATATGGAGTATTCCAATGCATGCGGTGGAAGGGATCATGGGCTATTTTGTCCCTGCCATTCCTATTCATTTAAATGAATTGAACAGTCGCGGCATCACCTTCGATTATAATCGTTACACTAAACCGTTTATCAATGATGCTGTTTTATGGGAGATATTTGGCTACGATCAGGATTATGTAAAAGACAGCTTCCTTATTTATGATGGTTTTGGAAATTATACATTGAAGCCTGAGTTTACATCACAACGAAGTGTGGAAGCACATGTTGCAAACTGGAATGAGGATGCATTCACACTAAAAATAAAACAAGGGCTGTTTGATCTGATCAGCAATGTAATTTTATTTGAAGTGGAGGGATCTCAGGGACAACAATATCATTTCCGTTTTTCAATGAATGGAACTTCATCATTCCGAAACTTTGACGGTTACACGCAGAATCAATTGAATGAATTGTATGTAAATTATTTCTTCCGTCGTCAGGATGATTTCTGGATGAAAGAAGCTTTACAAAAATTACCAGCACTAAAACGAGTGACCAATATGCTGGTTTGTGGAGAAGACCTTGGTTTGGTTCCAGCCTGTGTTCCGGATGTTATGCGTCAATTGGGATTGCTTAGTCTGGAAATTCAGCGTATGCCGAAAGATCCGAAGAAAGAATTTTTCCATCCAAATGATGCACCTTATTTAAGTGTGATCACTCCATCAACACATGATATGAGCACCATTCGCGGATGGTGGGAAGAAGATAAGACGAGCATACAGAAATTTTATAATCGCGAATTAGGCCAGTGGGGTGATGCACCTTTTTATTGCGAAGCATGGATCAACAGATTAATTATAAATCAGCATTTATACTCACCTGCTATGTGGAGCATTTTTCAATTGCAGGATATTCTTGGTATTGATGAAAAACTCCGCCGTGTTAATCCAAATGATGAACGTATCAATATACCGGCAGACCCTAAGCACTATTGGAGATACCGAATGCATCTTAGTTTAGAAAACCTCTTAACTCAAAAAGCATTTAATGAAGACTTTGCAAGCTTAGTGAAAGCAAGTGGAAGATAATTAAACTGAAATCCTAAATAAATTAAGCCAATTACAGCATTTGTAATTGGCTTTTCTTTTTCAGTACAGTTATCTTTGGAAAATATTTAGAAACAGAACTCATCATTTACTGAATTCATCTCATGAAGATCCTTTATAAAAAACACGAACTTCCATTTCAGTATCCCTTTACCATTTCTAACGGAAGAACAAAAACACATCAACCAACATTGGTGGTAGCATTGCAGTTGGGAAACTATATTGGTTTCGGGGAAGCACCGGCCATTGCCTATTATAATATTTCCGTAGAGGATATGATCGCAGATATTGAAAACAAAAAAACATTTATTGAAAAATTTGCTTTCACCGACCCTGAACGTTATTGGCATTACCTGCATCATTTATTTCCAAATAACCCATTTTTAGTTTGCGCCTTGGATATGGCAGGGTGGGACCTGTTTGGAAAAATGGAAAAGAAATTATTGTATGAATTATGGGGAACAAAATGGGAGAATACACCATCAACAGATTATACAATTGGCATTGACACGATCCCAAAGATGGTTGATAAAATGAAAGCAAAACCTTGGCCAATCTATAAAATTAAGTTGGGAACTGATGAAGACATTGCCATTATCAAAGCATTAAGGGAAAATACTGATGCGGTATTGCGGATTGATGCAAATGCAGGCTGGACGCTTGATGAAGCCCTTCCTAAAATTCAGCAATTAAAAGAACTGGGTGTAGAATACATTGAACAACCATTGGCAAAAGATAATTGGGATGGAATGAAAATTTTATTTCAGCAATCCGCATTACCCTTATTTGCCGATGAAAGTTGTGTATCTGAAAATGATGTAGATAAATGTGTGGACCATTTTCATGGAATCAATATCAAATTGACCAAATGCAGCGGTATCACTCCAGCATTGCGAATGATCAGAAAAGCCAGGGAATTGAATTTACAAGTGATGATGGGCAGCATGAATGAGAGCAGTATCGGCTCTGCAGCAATCGCTAATTTTTTACCACAGATAGATCACGTAGATATGGATGGCCCATTATTGCAAACAGAAGATCTGGCCACAGGCATTTCTTTTGATATGGGTAAAGTTGCGATTAAAGGAAGAATGGGATTGGGGATCGAAGTGATCCAATAATTATTTTCTTTTCTTCTTGGAATAATTATAGACTTTATCTGCTTTTTGCACCAAGCTGATAAATTCCTGCTGTTGCGTACTCTTGCTGTCTGCAGCAGATGTTGCGATCGTTAATACATCTTCATAACTGAATTTTGCATACTTGGATTGCTTTAATAAACTTCCAAACATGGCCACTGCAGTTGCAAAACGAATAGGTGCTGCTGTTGATAGAAAATCTTGTGGCTGAAATGCCGATGCAAATCTTTGTGTCAGAATTTTTTCAGCATTGGGTAAATGATATTGTAAACTAAGGTTGGCAATGGCAGCAGAAGAATCTTTGATCTTTGATTCAGGTATAATCTCAAAAACTGCCATCGTATTATGTCCGCTTCCTACTTCACCACCGTCTAAAACACTGCTGCTGTCTGTAATAGCATCTTTTCTGTTATCAAAACCGATCAGTCGGTAATCTTTTACAATGTCTTTATTGAATCTAACATTTACAAAAGCGTCATTGGCAACTGCATAGATCGTTTTGGTAAATTCAGTCACCAACACTTTTTCTGCTTCATTGATATTATCCAGATAGGCAAAATTGCCATTACCTTTTTTAGAAAGTATTTCGAGTTTACTGTCTTTATAATTTCCCATACCCACACCAATACAGGTAAGATAGATACTACTCTGTCTTTCAATAGAGATCAGGTCTTCCAATTCCAGTTCGGTTGTTTGTCCCACATTAAAATCTCCATCTGTTGCTAAAATGATCCTGTTATTTCCATTGCGGATGAATGATCTTCGTGCAACAGCATATGCCGTTCTGATGGCACCTTCCCCAGGTGTATCCCCATCTGCATATAAGGAATCAATGATATTATTGATCTTTTCTTTTTCAGCACCACTGGTAGAAGCCAATCGTATTGCCACACCACCTCCATAAGTTACAATGGCGATCGTATCTTTTGCTCTCAGATTCTCCACCAGTAATTTAAAAGCAGATTGCAATAATGGTAAACGATTCGGTCTTTCCATCGAACCCGAAACATCGATCAGGAAGACAAGATTGCTTGATGGAATGGTATCCAGGTTTATTTTTGGCGCAGTAAGATTGACAAAGAATAGTTTATTCTCTGCATTCCATGGGCAGGTGCTGAGTATTGTATTGCAGGTAAAACTTTTCGAATTATTATTATTCTTATTTGTACGGAGGTCAAAATAATTCAGCATCTCTTCAATTCTTACAGCATCCGGTGGTACATTCATTTCATTACTTAAAAACCTGCGCACATTACTGTAAGATGCTCTGTCTACACTCAGGGAGAAACCTGTTTCAGGGTATTTACATGCATCAATGAAAGCATTCTCAGTAAGGCTGCTGTAACTTTCACCTAATACAGAAGATAGCAGATTATTATCTTTTTCCAGATTGATGGTCTTGGAAGACAACTTCGTTTTCATCAAACTCGTCATGGCTGGAAGCGTTTTCATGACCAGTATTTGATATTGTTCTGAAGCTACAGCTTTATGAAAGATCTCATATCCATCATAGGTTAAGGTAACCGTATCAATCGCGAGAGACGTAGGAATACCAAAAAGACCACTGCCACCGCTGGAGAAAGGATAATTACCTTTTGATTGTAAAGCGATCTTAACACCCGGCATTAATCTTCCTTTCTCATCCCTTACTTCGCCCCGTAAATAGTACTGGCAAAAGCTGGAAGAAAATATTGCAATGCAGCAAAAGATGATAAGCAAGCAAGATTTCATGGCAGGGAAGGGTTTCAGCCTAAATATAACGCCGAAGCCGCATATTTATGCTAGATACTATGGTACAAAATATTGTTAATCTACATGCAGCTGATAGATTTCCGGGATATTCCTGCCAAAACCGTCATAATCCAAACCATAACCCAATACAAACTTATTCGGGATAGAAAAACAGCAGTAATCGATCTTTACTTCATATTCTGTTGAATCGGGCTTATGCAATAGCACTGCAATTTTTAAAGATGCAGGTTGCTGATTATAGATCTGTGGAAGAAAACTATGCATGGTCTTTCCCGTATCAATAATGTCTTCAATAATCACAACATGTCTTCCGGTCACATCTGCATCTAATCCGATAGAGGTAATGACATGCCCTGTTGATTTAGTTCCTTTGTAAGACGCCAGTTTAATGAAACATATTTCCGATTCGATCGTCAATGCCTTAAAAAGGTCTGCCGCAAATATGAATGAACCATTAAGTACTGCAATGAACAAAGGCTGCTTGCCTTCATAATCCTTATCCAGCTGTGCAGCCAGTTCCTTTACCTTATTCTGAATGGTAGCTTCGGAAATAAAAGGGACAAATTGTTTATCGAGTACTTTGATTACAGACATAAATTGAAGTTAAGTATTATTTGGAAGTGACCTGACTGTTTGAATTATTCAGCACAATCGTTTTAGGTATAACTGCTGCAGTGCCGCGTAAGTAAATTTTTTCTCCTGCAATCACTTCCATATTGGGTTTGATATTGTTGTACTGCATCACAGCATCCATGCGTACCCCTTCTTTCTGACAGATCTGATGCAGGGTTTCTCCGGGTTCCGCAACATGAAAATCAACCGCGCCTTTTTTCATTTTCATCTCTATAAAAAGCAATGCATCATAAGGCAAGATATCTATTTCGCCGATCTCATTGAACGCAAGCAATTTGCTCAGTGAAATATCATAATCATTGGCCAATGCCAATAAAGAAGTTCCTTCTTTTGCAAAAACAACTTTTGAATGATTGATCGTAAAAACACCTTCCGGATATACAGAAGCAACTGAACTTGAATTTGCATTTTGATCAGAATGCTTTGTTATGATCTCTACTTCTTCTTCTGCGGGGGCAGTATATTTTACAGCAATAGTTTGTTTTACAGCAGGAATACTTGCCGGAGATTCTTCTTTTAATGCAATGGATGAAGAATTATTTTGTTTTTGTAAAGCCAAGTAAGTGTATTGGTTCAGGTCATAATCATTGATCACTTTTAACAGACGCTGCGGATACTCTTTTTCAGTGGCATAGCCGTCTTTCTTTAAACCAAATGCCCATCCTTCGGCATCGGTAATATCTAATTTAAATAGGTCGGTATAATATGGGCGATTCTTTAAAAAATCGGAATGATCTTTAAATGATGCTGCAGCATCAGAGTAACTGCGAAAGCATTCATGTTTTGCATCATCATCATGATACACTTTATCACCTGTCCATTCTGTTTTGCATTTGATGCCAAAATGATTATTGGACTGAACGCATAGATCACTCTCGCCGTATTTTGATTCTAATATTCCCTGTGCCAATGTAATTGCTGCTGGTACACCACTGCGCTGCATCTCAGCCATGGCAATATCCTTGTATTTGGCAATATAAGCTTCACCCTTTTCCTTTTGAGAAAAAGCAGTTGCGTACATACAAATAACTGTCACTAATAAAATGATTCGCTGCATCAATCTTTCTTTTTAATCAATAATAATCCGTCTCTAACGGTTAACATGACTTGTTCTGTTCTTGCATCATTGGCTACATGCTCATTAAAAGCCTGTATGGCAAGTGCACTTTTCCCTTTTATAGGTTCTTCCAAAACCTGACCATGAAATAACACATTATCTGCAATGATCAACCCGCCTTTCTTCAGTTTTGGTACAACCAGTTCATAATATTCTGTATAACCCGTTTTATCTGCATCTATAAAAACCAGGTCCCATTCAATGTTCAGGGTTGGGATAATATCCAGTGCATTTCCGATGTGCAAATGTATCTGCTTGTCCCATTTTGAAATGCTAAAATTTTTTCTTGCCGTTGCCGCATCTTCCTCTCTTAATTCCAAAGTATGTAATTCTCCTTCCGGTAAAAGTCCTGCTGCCAGACATAAAGCACTATAACCCGTGAATGTGCCTATCTCCAGAACGTATTTAGGGGCTAAAATAGTGCTCAGGAAGGATAATAATTTTCCCTGCACGCTGCTGCTGAGCATATGTGCATGAGGATGAGAGGTTAATGTATGGTGATGGATCTCCTGCAGAAAAGCATCATCTGCCGAAGTAAATTGCTCCGCATATTTCTCGACCAGGGGGTTGATCAATTCCATACAACGAAAATAAGACAATAAGAGCTTTTTTGAGTCATGGGCTGCAAATAAGCCGGTCTTCTGACAGAAGCTTGACTAAAGTATTATTTTGTCCAATAAATGGTTTTAGAAAAGAGCCCTTTGTTGGCAACTATTTTAATTCTATCTGTTTCCAATTTCAACTCGCATTGGGCTGTTATGTTTTTCTTTGGATTGTTTACTATACCGGTCCATTTACCCTCGGCAAATTTTACGTCTTTCAGTACCACAAACTCTTTTACACCTGCTTTGCCGATAAAACCATTCTCTGTGTTGGAAATACTTATGATTGCTCCCTCATCCGTTTTCCATTTTCCTGAAAAGTCATCACTTGCCTTCTGTGAAAAAGAACTGAGATGTAAGAATATGATTGCGATAAAAAGAGATGTGATTCTCATAATTTATTTTATGCTATTAGTTGTTTTTTGCTATCCTGAGACTTCCGAAGACTGTCTCTGGATTCTATAATGAAAATCAGACTCAGTCTGATTCTTATTGTAAATCTGAAGAGCGCTTCGCTAACTCTTCAGATAGCGGAGTGAAGAGTTGCCAACCTTAAAAAGGTTGGCAACTCTGTATTCAATAAAAAAGACTCTCAATTTGTGTTGAGAGTCTTTCATTTTTATTTTTAATTCATCTTAATCAACATATTGTTCTTTCACCACCAATTTCAATTCTCTCGTCACATCCCATTTTTCAAATTCTTTGGCAACATCAGTCAAGAAACTTGCACCCACACTGCCATCAATGATACGATGATCATAGCTTAGTGATAAGAACATCATATGACGGATGCCAATAAAATCGCCTTTGTCTGTTTCAATTACAACTGCTCGTTTTTTAATGGCACCAACCGCCAATATCGCTACCTGCGGCTGATTGATGATAGGAGTACCCATCAACGATCCGAATGTACCCACATTGGTAAATGTGAATGTACCGCCCTGAATATCTTCCGGTCTTAATTTATTGTTGCGTGCATTATCGGCTAATGTGTTCACTGTTTTTGTTAAACCCACCAGACTTAAATTCTCTGCATTCTTTATAACAGGAACAATCAGATTTTTATTCGGTAAGGCTGTTGCCATTCCTATATTGTAAAAATTCTTGATCAAAATATTATCACCTTCCACAGAACTGTTGATGATCGGATAACGTTTCATCACCTTGATCAAACATTCAATGAACATTGGTGTGAATGTGATCTTAGTTCCCTGCACTTTTTCAAAATCATGTTTGATATGATCTCTCCACTGCACCATATTGGTCACATCTGCTTCTGCAAAACTGGTCACATGCGCACTGGTATGTTTGCTGTCAACCATATGCTTGGCGATCAGTTTGCGCATTCTGTCCATCTCAAATAATTCAACACTTGGTTTAGGTGTTTCAATGATTGGAGGAGCTGGTGCTGTAACAGGCGCTGCTACCGGTGCTGTTGTTGCAGCAACATGAATTTGTTCAATAGGAGCCGGGGCAATATATACAGGTGCTGCTTGCGGAATTGCTGGTTGAACAACAGGTTGCTCTGCTTGTGCTGCCACATGCTGATGAACGGGTGGTGGTATATAAACAGGTTGTGACTGAACAACTTCTTGTTGAATAGGAGCAGCTGTTGGCTGAGGTATATATACAGGTGGTGGTGTAGGTGGTGTATATATTCTTTCAGGCTGCGGATTTGCAAATGCTTGTTGAACAGGCGCTGCTGCTGTATAAACGGGCTGTTGAGGCGCCGGAATAAATGCAGGAGCTACTCCTGATTTCTTATCAGCAATATATTGTAAAACATCCCTCTTCGAAACACGACCATCAGCACCGGTACCGGGAATTCTTTCCAGTTCACTTAAACTGAGGCCTTCACTATTGGCGATATTCAATACTAATGGCGAAAAGAAACGATTATTACCAACACTTGCTCTAGGAGCTTGTTGTTGTGGTGTATAAGGAATTTGTTCTTCTGCTCTTTGATGAACAGGTGGTGCTGCTAAATGAGTTTGCTGAACAGGCGGCGCTGTATAAGAAGGTGAATAAGAAGCTGCGGCAACAGATGCTGCAACTTCCACTCTGGCGATCACTGCGCCAACGGGAACAACATCATTTACACGGTATAATAATTCAGTAATAACACCGGCAACAGTAGAAGGGACTTCACTGTCAACTTTATCGGTAGCAATGTCTAAAACGGTTTCATCTAAAGCAACGCGATCGCCAACATTTTTATGCCAACGTAGAATCGTGGCCTCCATTATGCTTTCACCCAATTTGGGCATTATCAATTCAGCTATTGCCATACTAATCGTACTAGAATTTTAATGGGATAAAATTATCCATTTATTTTAGTGCTTACCATACCCTTCGCATTCACACTATAAATGTAATACTGTTTAGGATGGCTGAATTAGAAAAATTATGAAATATAAAAGTTCCCATTCAGTTCAAAATCAACAAGTACAGCAAATTATTGTGCGGCGGCCAAGCCTATCCGTTATCAAAAATAATTTTTAGAAGCCGAAACTTATTCAACTGTTATCCACAATTAACTGACGAATCAGATTAAGGGCATTGGTAGCAGTTAATTGAATGTTCCTGTTTCTGTCATATCGGAACAGGAATTTCTTGGTGATGGTCTTCGAAACATCAGCAACAGCAACCCATACAAGCCCTACGGGTTTTTCTGCTGTTCCGCCATCAGGTCCCATGATACCGCTGACAGCGATCGCATAATCCGTTTGCATGATGTGTAAAACATTTTTCGCCATTTCTTTTACCGTTTCTTCACTTACCGCACCAAATGTTTCCAGCGTTTCAGTTTTTATATGCAGCAATTCTTCTTTGATGTGATTATGATAGCTCACGATACCTCCTGTAAAATAAGCAGATGATCCGGGTATTGAAGTAAGCAAATGCGCAATATAGCCACCCGTGCAGCTTTCAGCCGTTGCAATGGTTTTGTTTTTTTCTTTTAAGAATTTGCCTACCACAGTTTCCATGGGTAGGTCTTCATCGGTCACCAAAACATCTTTTACATTTTCTTTTAATAAGGAGAATTGATGATCAATATGCTGATTGAGTTTTTCTTTATCCATCCCAAATGCAGTGAGTCGTAAACGCACCATTCCGTAATTGGGCAGATAAGCTAATTTTATATCAGCAGGTAAAGCTTCTTCAAATGCTTGAATCTTTTCTGCCAGAAAAGATTCTCCAACACCTGCGGTCAGTAATGTTCTGTGTTCGATAAATCCGGTATTGAATTTTTGGGTGATGATGGATAACACAGAATCAGTAATGATCCATTTCATTTCATGCGGCACTCCCGGTAATGAAATAAATATTTTTCCTTCTTTTTCAAACAACATTCCGGGAGCTGTTCCTTTTTCGTTTTTTAAAACGGTACAAACATCAGGTACTTCGGCCTGCTTTGTATTTCTATCGATCATCGGGCGCTGAAAAACATGCACAAATAAATTAGTTACAAAATCAAGAGTAGGCTGATGCATGATCAATTTTCCACCAAAATATTTACAGAGCAATGGTTTGGTGATATCATCTGCAGTAGGACCAAGACCTCCGGTAATGAAAATAATATCTGCCAATTTACTTTCTTCATCCAATGCCTGCCAGATATCATCCCACACATCACCCACAGCCACACGATGTTTTACGGGTACACCTATCTTATTTAATTCCTGTGCGATCCATGCACTGTTGGTATCGATCACTTGTCCGATCAATAGTTCATCTCCGATAGTAATGATGGATGCAAAAACTTTTTTCATAGTATTCTTCGGTATAATTTAGTGCAAAGTAAATGAGAATGTATAAAACAGTCCGATTCACTATTAGTTTATTATTTCTGATAAATATTTCCTTCGCTCAGTCTCGTCATCAGAAAATTGATAGCGCCGTAAAACAATTGCTGGCAGACAGTTCTATGAAGCATGCTATTCTGGGTTTGTATATGGTGAATAGCGCAAACAATGAAACCGTATTCGATTGGAATGGCGAAACAGGTTTAGCACCTGCCAGTTGTCAGAAGATCTTTACAAGTATTGCAGCGTTGGACTTGTTAGGACATGATTATCGTTTTAAAACTGAATTAGGATATGATGGAACCATTAAAGATGGCGAACTGACAGGTAATGTTTTTTTTAATGGTTATGGCGATCCTACTTTAGGAAGCTGGCGTTTTAGTGAAACAAAAGATACTGTTGTATTAAATAAGTGGATGAATGAAATTAAAAATGCAGGCATCAAAAAAATAGATGGAAATGTTTATTTAGATAATACTAAATATTCTTACAATCCGATCCCCGGTGGATGGATCTGGGATGATATAGGCAATTATTATGGTGCAGGACATTGGGGATTCAATTGGCACGAGAATCAATATGATCTTAAATTGAGTCCCGGAGAAAAAGTAGGAGATACAGCAAGAATTCTACGGGATGAGCCTTTTGAAGCGGCTCCGATTTTAGACAATTATATAATAACCGGAAAGAAAGGCAGTGGCGATAATGCTTACATTTATTCAATGCCTTATTCGCCTTTGGGTTTTGTAGATGGGACCATCCCGCAACAAGACGAACTATTTACGATTGCAGGAGCGATGACTCACCCATCGGCATATATTAGCAATCTTCTTGTTAGAGATTTTCACAGAAATAATATTTTATTTAAAAGCATTATGAGTAGTGAAACAGCGTCGAATATTTACTATAAAGCAATTTCTAAACCATCAAAAATATTTTACACGCATTATTCTCCACAACTTGATAGCATCAATTATTATTTCTTAAAACGCAGTATCAATTTATACGGCGAAGCATTGATCAGAACCATAGCGTATGAAAAGAATGGATTTGGTCACACAGATTCAGGAGTGAACATTGTAAGAAAATATTGGCAGGAGCGTGGTATTGAAAAGTCTGCATTGCATATCATGGATGGCAGCGGCCTGTCTCCTCAAAACCGTGTTACTGCCCATTCTTTGGTCACTGCGCTGCAATATGCCAAAACAAGGGATTGGTTCAACAGCTTTTATTTTGACCTGCCCGAATACAATCAAATGAAATTAAAGAGCGGCAGTATTGGCGGAGCCAGAAGTTTCGCCGGTTATCATACCGCAAAAGACGGAACGCAATATACAGTTGCCATTATTGTAAATAATTATGATGGCTCATCTTCTTCCATCGTTAAAAAAATGTTCCTGATACTGGATGAATTAAAATAAGGAAGCTCTTCCATAAAGACCCAATCTGCTGATCTACTTTCTTCTCGTATCAGCAAACTGGTAGGAGGAAAATCCTTGTACTTCTCACAGTCTAATCATACCTGCTTCAGCGCAACTCTCAGCTAGATTGCCGGCATATCTATCCTTGATACTACTACAAAACAGCTGTTATTCATAAACAACCCGCATATAAGCTATATATAAACCACATCTTATAATAGTGGCTTATATGAGGCTTATATATGGCTTATATGTAGCTTATATGAGGCTTATATCAGGATCGAACTGCCATTTAGCAGCGATTTGTTAACTGTATGACATTTACCGCCTAGAGTCTAATTTGTAGTAATAGTTGCTGTGTTTTGACGTTTGAGAGCAGTTTCGGTTAAAATAAATATCTTTCAACAAACAAAACGCTTACCATGAAAGAGCAAAATCTTCAAAACCATTCCCGTTATGTGCCCTTGTATCATTTTGTTGCCTCAACACTGATAGTGGCCATACTGATCGGTTCGATTATTAATTTATGTCATTGTACACCTGAAACCTGTTATTCTGCATCCCTGATCGTAGCATTAACAGTTGCGTTGATTCTTGTTTGGTACTTTGCAAGAGCATTTGCTTTGAAAGCACAGGATCGTGCCATCAGGGCGGAAGAAAATTTCCGTCATTTTATTCTGTCAGGAAAGCCTCTGGACAGCAAATTGAGAATGGGGCAGATCATTGCCTTAAGATTTGCGGGTGATGATGAATTTCTTGCATTGGCAAAACGTGCTGTGGATGAAAATCTGCCCGGCAAAGAGATCAAACAAGCCATTAAAAATTGGCGTGCTGATCATGATCGTGCATAGCTAATTAAAATAAGGTTTGATCGTATCGAATAATTGAGAAGGCATCACTGTCTTCTCTTTTGTTTTAGCATCAATGAAGTACAGTACTACTCGGCCGATGGTAAGTAGTTTGTCCTCTGCATTATATACTTCCTGAAAGAATTCGATGCGATGATCAACGGGCAATTCTTTCAGCATGGTCTTTACGGTTAGCAGATCGTCGTAATGCGCAGGCCTCAAAAATTTAGAATGCAATTCCACGATTGGCATGATCACACCCAATGCTTCCATGTCTTTATAGGTAAAACCAAGACTGCGGATACTTTCGGCTCTGCCTACTTCAAAATACTGCGCATAGTTACCGTGATAAACTACATTCATCTGGTCTGTTTCTGCATATCTTACTCTGATCTGTGTTGTGCTTTCGAACATGAACTAAAATTTGTGGTAAAGTTATTGCTGTTTTCTTCTTTATCCACAAAGAATGAAACTGTAAGTATAAAATATCAATGGGTGTTAACTTTAAGTGATTTTGCTTTTTATTAAGATAGAAAAAGAAACCTTTGTCATAAGTATCCGCTACGACTATGCAGAACATTTTTAAAATAATTACCGCAATTTGTTTTTGTTGTACAATGAGCAGTATACAGGCTCAATACACAAAGACCTATGATGATCCTGATGCCATATTCAAATCGGCAAAAGAATTATTCCAGAAAGAACAATACAGTCTGGCATATCCTGTATTCAAGAATCTATATGCGAATGAGACTTCCAATACCAATCTTCCTGTAACGATACAGTCGGAATCGAAATATTATTATATCATCTGCGGATTGAAATTGAATGATCCAACAGCAGAACCCCTGGCAAAAACATTTATCGATCTGGAACATCATGCACCGCATGTGCAAATGGCCAGTTTTTATCTGGCTGAATATTATTTCAGGCAAAGCGATTTTGGAAATGCCATCACTTATTACAGCAAAGCAGGAATCGAAAATTTAAGTAATGGTGAAATAGCCGAAATGAAATTTCATAAAGGTTATTCGCATTTTTCCCTTCAGCAGTTCAAGGAAGCAAAACCATTGTTGGATGTTGTTAGACAAATGCCGAAGGATTCGAATTATGTGGATGCTAATTATTATTACGGGTTCATTGTATTCTCCGAGCGGAATTATAATGAGGCATTGAAAGCATTTAATATTGCGATGACACATGCCGATTACAAAAACATAGTTCCCTTCTATATTGCAGAGATCTATTATTTCCAGGGAGAACATGAGAAAGCATTGGCTTATGCAGAGAGATCATTGTCGGGAGGTAAACAGTATTATGATCTTCAGTTAAAACAATTGACCGGACATTTATATTTTGATAAAAAGGATTATATCCATGCACAACCTTATCTGGAAGAGTATGTGAAGAAATCGGATAAAGTGAGGAGAGAAGACCTCTATGAACTTTCTTATTGTTATTATGCTGCCAATAACTGGAGCAAGAGCATTGAAGGATTCAAACAGATAGGAGGCAAAGAAGATTCGCTGGCACAAAACAGTATGTACTTGTTGGCTAATGCCTATTTAAAGACCAATCAGAAAGCAAATGCAAGAAATGCATTCTTATTCTGTGAATCCAATAACAGCAATCTTACACAAAAAGAAATATCACATTTCAGTTATGCCAAATTAAGTTATGAACTGGGCTATATGGATATTGCCCTGCGTGAGTTGCAGAGCTTTATTGCTGATTATCAAAAATCATCAGCATTATTTGAAGCCATCGAACTGGAAGTAAGTGTATTAGCGAATACCAGTAATTATAAAGATGCATTGACCTTGTTTGAAAGCTTAAAAAAGCAAAGTGATGAATTGAAAAAGATCTATCCGCGAATCTTATACGGCCGAGCTGTTGAATTGGTGAACGATCAACATATCGATAAGGCAGATGAACTGTTCAGCAGAATACTATCGGCTCCTTATAATAATTTCTTTCTGCAATTAGTGTATTTCTGGAAAGGAGAGATCGCTTACCGCAATGGAGATAACAGTAGTGCCGTTAATTATTTAGCCAATTATTTAAAGAACCCGCAGGTCAATGCTGAAGTGAACAGCATGAATGCAAAATATGGTCTGGCTTATGCTTTATTGAAGAAAGAAGATTATGAAATGGCACTTTCTTATTTCCAGCAAGTGGCAAAGACCGTTACCTATACTTCCTCTGCATTAGAGCAGGATGCATATGTGAGATCTGCCGATTGTTATTTCATGACCAAGAATTACAAACAGGCCTTGATGATGTATGAGATAGTGATCAGTCAGAATGGAAAAGCTTCTGATTATGCATTGTATCAAAAAGCGATTATTGCAGGTGCTTCGAATAAGAGTAACGAAAAAATATATCTGCTGCAGAGTATCGCTAAACAATATCCCAATTCAACATTATTAGACGATGCAAATCTGGAAATTGCCAATACCTATCTGGCAGATGAAAAATACAATGAGGCCATTCCTTCTTTGAATCTTATTTTAAAAGATAAAAATGCAACCGCTATCTGGCCGCAGGCATATTTGAAATCAGGCGTTGCCTATTTTAATCTGAATAAGAATGATGAATCATTAAAAAGCTTTACGCAATTGGTGGCCAAGTATCCCGATTCGCAGGAAAGTGATGAAGCCATCGAATACATACGCAATATTTTTATAGCTAATCAAAAGCCGGCAGACTTTATTTCCTTCATGAAACAAAGCGGTAAACCTGTTACGTATAGCGAAGAAGATTCATTGACCTATCATGCAGCACAATTAAGATATGATGCGAAAGATTTTCCTAATGCAAAATTGGGACTGAATGAATATCTGTCTAAATTCTCTGATGGTAAATATGCAGTAGAAGCCAACTATTATTCTGCAGAGATCAACAGCACTAATAAAGACAATAAAGCAGCTTTGCCCTTCTATAATGCAGTGGCAACAAGGGCTCCGAATAAATATGCGGAAAGAAGTGCATTGCAGTCGGCACGTATCTATTATTTCGATCTGAAAGATTACGTTAACGCAGAGAAATATTTTTCATTACTAAAAACACTGGCCACTCAGCAGGAAAATAAACTGGAAGCCATGCGTGGGTTATTGCGTTGTCAGTACAAACTGCAGCAATGGAAAGAAGCTTTTGAGAACGCACAGGATCTTTTGACAGAAAAAGGAACGGCAACGGATGATAAGATGATGGCGAATATGATCGTTGCAAAAAATTATCAAACAGATAACCAATTGGATCAGGCATCCGGTGCCTATAAACAGGTGATCGCATTAGGTAAGTCGGAGCAGGCTGCAGAAGCACAATATGCCATTGCTTCCATTTTATTACAGCAAAACAAATTAGCAGAAGCTGAGAAAGCTGGGTTTGAAGTGATCAAAAAATATGGTTCATACGGTTCCTGGGTGACCAGAAGTTATATTCTGTTAGGCGATGTTTATTTCAAGGAAAATGATCTGTTTAATGCGGAAGCTACTTTTAAAAGTGTAGTGGAAAATGCAGAGCAGGATGAGTTTAAAAAAGAAGCACAGCAAAAGTTAGATAAGGTGATCGAAGAAAAAAACAAGACAAACAAAGTAGATCAACAGTAAAGAACAGCAGCATGAAGAACCAGAAAAAAATATGGATATTATTGATAGCAGCGCTTATTCCTTTTGTTGCAATTAATGCACAGCACAAAACAAAAAAGAAAAAGACGGCTGCTAAAAAAACGACTGTTGCCAATAAACCTAAACCGGTTGTGAATACTGTTCATGCTGAACCTATTGAACTCAGCAATCCTGCAACAACAGCCGCCAAAGTGGTGACAGTTACTTCTACTTTTAAACCTTCTTTACGCAATGCTGCTAAAATTAATTTTACTGCGGCAACACCGGTTATAGATTCGTCCAAGATCCCGTTAACGTATAATATTCCTTCTCAAAATCTGTTCTTTTCTTATCAGCCTGTTTCCATTAAACCGCTTGAACTATCGATAGACACGGCATTTCATTGGGAGAACGATCAATACATTAAGGCAGGATTTGGTAATTATTCAACACCCTATCTGGAAACGGCATTGGCTTTTGGTGATGGGAAGAGGTCGATCATTAATCTTAGGGGTAATTATGTATCATCGAAAGGGAATCTTCCATTTCAGGAATTTTCAAAAGCAGGGATAGAAGGATTGGGCGTTTTTAATTCAGTGAGTCATGAGATCACATCCAGATTATATTATAATAACAATACGCAATACCGGTATCCGGCAGTTACTGCATTTCCAAACGCTTCTAAAGAGCAATTGCAGCAACAATATAACTTAGTTGGATTTGAGTTTGGATTGCAAAATAAAATGCCTTCAGAGTTTGGCATTACTTATCACCCGCAAATTAAATTGAATTCATTTTTTGATAATAAAAATGCTTCAGAGTTAAACTTTATTTTAAAAGCACCGATCAATAAATCCTTTGGTAAAATATATGCATTCGATCTGAAGTTTACAGCGGATATCACAACACTGCATACTTCAACCGTAGCAACCTTAACGAATAACCTTTTTTATATTGAACCCTCCATTCAATTCAATACGCCTAATTTTAAACTGAATGCGGGCATACGACCTTCCTGGGATAACAAGACCTATTTCATGCTGCCTAACCTGACCATTGAAGCAAAGATCAAGGATGAGAATTTTATTCTGCAGGCAGGTTGGATCGGTTATTTCAGTAAGAATAATTATCAATCATTGGCTGGGTTTAATCCATATATACTGCAACCCACTTCATTGCTGAATACAAAGATCGATGAACAATATGCGGGCTTTAAGGGAAGTGCTGGAAAACATGTAACGTATAATGCAAGAATATCATTCTTGAAATTCAATAATCAACCTTTATATGCGGATGCATCAGGAGCCATCACCGTTGACAATGCATCCAGTTTTAATGTTCTTTATGAATCGCAGTTACAGGGATTGCGTTTACATGGCGAGATAGGGTATACAGTTCAGGAAAAATTGACTTTCAGCAGTGCGATCAATTATACCCAATACACGAATCAGCAATTGTATGAAAAACCCTGGGGACTCTTACCCCTGGAATTGACAGGCTCAGTTCGTTACAGAATAACCAAGGAACTGCAACTGAAATCAGATATTTTTTTCTGGGATGGGACTCAATACCGTACAGCAACTTTGCAAACCCAAAAGCTGGATCCTGCCATGGATCTCAATGCAGGAGCGGAGTTTACAGTATTGCCTAAACTAAATCTGTGGATACAGTTCAATAACCTCCTGAACAACAAATATGAGCGTTGGAATCAATATGAAGTATTAGGTTTTAATGTTCTCGGAGGTGTCGTATATTCGTTCCGGTAAAAGAAGCAACTGATGTACGAACTGTTTTACAAATACCTTATTGTGAATCAAAGAATAGGCTTACCCGGTGTGGGTAATTTCCATATTCAAACTGTTCCTTCCAAAATTGATATAGTTAACCGAACCTTATCTGCACCGGCGCAGTGGGTTCAATTTACAGCGGATACAGCATTGAATGACCGCTCATTTTTTGATTATCTCAGCAAAGAAATGAAATTGAATGGGATTGAAGCAGTAACAAGATTTTCCGAATTCTCGCAGGGGATACTGGAAAATGCTATACGCACCGGTGTTGAATTGCCGGGTATCGGAACATTGAGAGGCAATGATGAAGGAGTATTTACTTTTTATCCGGAAATCAAAGACAATCCTTTACTGCCGAATATACATTTAGACAATTCTGTTGCTTCTAATTCGAATATTGTTAGCGTGTATGATTCAGGTGAAACCAAGATCATCACGCAGGAAGCTATTGCACCGGAAGAAGAAAAAATAATCATGCAGGAGAGCGATGATTATTGGTGGGTCTATGCCATCATTCTTGCAGTGATGGGTTTAGGAGCATTATTATACTACTACATTTAAAAGAATTCACAGCCTGTTATTTAATTGAGATGGGAGAAAAAATCATATACCGCGAATGCCCTTGTTGCGGAAGCAATTATATCAGAAAATCTTTTGTAGCTAAAGACCATACCGTAAGCAATGAATCTTTTGAAGTATGGGTTTGTGATGACTGTACATTGCAGTTCACGCAAGCGGTACCCAATGCAGAGAATATTGGTGCGTATTATAAATCCACCGCTTATGTTTCTCATTCCGATACAAAAAAAGGATTGATCAATCGATTGTATCATTTGGTGAGGAGTTATACTTTACGAACAAAAAGAAAGTTGGTTGAAGAATTAACCGGAAAAAAGAAAGCTGAATTATTAGATGTGGGTGCAGGTACAGGTGCATTTGCAAATACCATGACACAAGCAGGATGGGATGTAACAGGTTTGGAGCCTGATGAAACTGCAAGAAAAGTGGCTTTAGAAAAATATGAGCTAACATTCAATGCCCCTGAGTATTTATATCAATGCACAAAACAATTCGATGCCATTACTATGTGGCATGTGTTGGAACATGTGCATGACCTGCATGGTTATCTCGAAAAATTTCACAGTCTCTTAAAGCCGAACGGAAAATTATTAATTGCCGTTCCTAATTATACAAGTCTGGATGCGGATATTCATAAAGAACACTGGGCTGCTTATGATGTGCCCAGGCATTTATATCATTTCTCTCCTAAAAGCATTCAGATACTTGCCAAAGCGAAGGGATTTATCGTAAAAGATTACAAACCTATGTGGTTCGACAGTTTCTATGTAAGCATGCTGAGTGAGCAATATAAAAACGGGAAAGGGAACTTGCTGAATGCATTGAAAGTGGGATTGCTTTCCAACATGAAAACAGCAAGCGATCATAAAAAATGTAGTTCGGTTATTTATGTGTTGGCGAAGAATTAAGCGTTAGTTGAATTTTACTTCGAAAACCTTTGGCCATAATTTTCCTGTGATGAAAAACCTTTTACCAACACTGTCATAGGCAATGCCATTTGGCCAGGAACCTTCAGTGCCGCCATTCGAAGTTTCAGGAACATATTGATTAATCAAATTTGTTAAATCAGCCTTTGCAATAACATGACCGCTGTTGGGATCGATCTTTACAATATAATTTGTTTCCCAAATATTTAAATAAATAAAACCATCTACATATTCCGGTTCATTAATTTGTGCTAATGGTCCGTTGTTATCAATCACACCAACTGTATTCACTATTTTAAATGTTTCAGGATCTCTGAAATATAAATTGTTGTTGCCATTGTTCATGATCAAATGCTTGCCATCACTGGTCATTCCCCAACCTTCACCTTCATAATCAAACTCACCTATCTTCTTGAATGTTTTAAAATCATACACAAAACATTTGCCTGTTTTCCATGTTAGTTGATATAATTTACCATTCAATACAGTAATGCCTTCCCCAAAAATATCTTTTGCAAGATCAATGCGGAGCAGGTCTTTACCTGTCTTAAGATCTATCCTGGCCAGTTTACTTTTTCCTTCCAATCCGGTGCTTTCGTATAAAGTACTGTCGTGCCATTCTAATCCTTCTGTAAAAGAACTAGGGTCATGCGGATATACATTCACTACCGTATAGTTTAAGACAGCAGGAGGGGTAATTCCATTGTTGAGAGTTTGCTCGCTGTTATTATTATCACAGGCAGTAAAGGCAAAGACAATTAAAAAGAAAAATATAATACGTTTCATAAAATGATATTACTCAAAAATAAAAATATTCAGCAAAGTATTTCGTTAAATCATATGATAAATAAAAAACCTTCCGACAAATGTATCGGAAGGTTCTGTTATATCAAATTGGTTTGATTCAGTTCTATTCACCATTCACCTTTGACCTTTCACTTTTGACCTTCTGCTTATACGTTGAATCTAAAGTGCATGACATCGCCATCCTGCACTAGATATTCCTTTCCTTCAATTCTTAATCTGCCATTCTCTCTGCAGGCAGCTTCGCTACCGTACTTGATAAAATCGTCGTAAGCGATCACCTCTGCTTTAATGAATCCTTTCTCAAAATCGGTATGGATAACACTGGCAGCCTGTGGAGCTTTCCAACCCTTATGGATGGTCCAAGCCCTTACTTCCTGCACCCCTGCAGTGAAATATGTTTCCAGGTTCAATAATTTATAGGCACTTTGGATCAATCTGTTCAATGCAGGTTCTTTCATATGGTATTCATCCATGAACATTTGCTTATCATCGAGATTCTCCATTTCAGAGATCTGAGCTTCAATATCGTTGTTCATAATGATCACCTGTGCGCCTTCATCCTTTACAGCTTCTATCAATGCATCAGAATATTTATTACCGGTATGCATACTTGCTTCATCTACATTGGCAACGTATAAAACGGGTTTATCGGTCAATAAGAAAAGGTCAGCAATGGCATTTTGTTCTTCTTTATCCAATCCCAGTGAATGAATACTTTTCCCTTTCTGCAAATGCTCCATACAACGAAGTAAGATCTTATACTCGGCCTGTGACTTGGTATCAGCACCCACTTTAGCCATTTTCTCTACTTTACTTGCTTTCTTTTCTACACTGTCCAGGTCCTTTAGCTGCAATTCAGTATCGATGATCTCTTTATCACTAACGGGATTAATGGCACCTTCTTCACGCAATACATTCTCATCTTCAAAACAACGCACCACATGAATGATGGCATCTACCTGACGAATATTTCCCAGAAACTTATTTCCCAAGCCTTCGCCCTTGCTGGCACCACGTACAAGACCTGCAATATCCACGATCTCTAATTGGGTGGGAACGGTTCTGTTGGGTTTTACCAGTTCGGCTAATTTGTCCATTCTAGCGTCAGGAACATCTACTAATCCAATATTCGGTTCAATGGTGCAAAAACGATAATTGCTTGCCTGCGCTTTGGCACTATTGCTCACTGCATTAAATAAAGTTGATTTTCCTACATTGGGTAATCCCACAATTCCTGCTTGTAATGACATAGTAAGTACGATTTTAGAAGTAAGAAGTACGAAGTTTGACCCAACAATGGGCTACTATTAAGCTTCTGTTGTGTCACTCCTTTGTACGTTCTATCCGATATTCAACAATAATTTCGAGCCGCAAAAGTAAGGGGAAAGGCAGTTATTTGTTATAACAGATTTTTCAAGTAAGCTTTTAGTTGAAAAATGCCTTCACAGGCCCCATTTTCGACTACTGTCAAATTCTGTAAAGATGAAGTGTAAGGTATCTTTTTATCAATAATGAATTTAGGGATATCCTTTGCCGCGTAATTCACCAAACCCGCAGCAGGGTATACTTGCAGAGATGTGCCAATCACAGCAAAAATATCAGCTGTTTTTGTGATCCGTATGGCAGCTTCGATCATAGGTACCGGCTCTTCGAACCAAACGATAAAAGGTCTTAATTGAGATCCGTCTTCTGCCAGATCGCCCAATTTGATATCGCCATGAATAGGGTAGGTTAAAACACTGTTCTTTACACTTCGCATTTTAAAGATCTCGCCGTGCAAGTGCAGGACTTTTGTACTGCCTGCTCTCTCATGCAGGTCATCTATATTTTGAGTGATGATCTGAACATCAAAATCATTTTCCAGTTCTGCCAATCCGATATGTGCAGCATTAGGTTTTGCATTCGCTACATCCCTGCGACGCATATTATAAAAGTCGAGTACCATTTGAGGATTTTCCCTGAAGCCATTGGGTGTGGCTACTTGATACACATTATAACCTTCCCATAAACCATCGGTATCACGAAAAGTTTTGAGTCCGCTTTCGGCACTGATGCCTGCACCGGTTAATACAATGAGTTTTTGTTTGCTCATGCATTAAAGGTAATAAGATTGTAAGTAGAGAAAGTTTATGAACATAAACTGAGACAAAGATTTATTCTCTTTTTAGTATAAAGACCACACTATCTTTTCCTTGTAAAGAAATTTCATTTTCATTCAGATATCGCAATTGTTGTGGATCAAAAACTCGAACATTAACCCATCCAGATTGTATAAATATTGTTGAATCTTTGATATAATATTTATCTGTTGTTGAGTCTTTTGGTGAAAGCCTGTTTAAGAGACTATCTTTTCGAAAGGAGTAACGATATCTGTTTTTGTCTCCTCCAATCAGCATTGCTGTAATCATTCTTTGAAATGTATCAGAATATTTTCCTGTTTGATAAATAGTATCTAATTTCCATCTACCTATAATGCTGAATTTATCTTTACGTGAATGATTGCATGAAATAAAAAAGAGCGAGATAGTCAGTACTAGCAATAAATAGTCTCTTTTATTATTCATGACTAAATATTAAGGAAATTAAGGAGTTGTGCGGTTAAGGTACCACAATATTTTCTGTCTCAATATCCCAATGTGCGACCAACAATTCAAAACGATGCTGTTCATCTTTTGTCAATTTATCCAGATCGGGGTACAATGCTTTTTTATAGGGTACTGTAAGGTTTTCATCGAATGCCAATGCTGCATTTTTGAAGACGATCGTAACACGAAAATCCCAGCGAGAATCCTCACTGCTGTGCAGTTTAGGCTTGGAAGCTGTAACGCTGATGATATCAGCTTTTTCAATGGCTTTCTTCAATAAAGGATAATGATTCACTGTCCATAAATGAATGAATTCATCTGCAAAGCCCCATTTTACTTTATAATAATTCTCAACAGTAAAATAATCAACACTGTTCTTTGTCTGGGCCTGAAGGGATATGAGTGATAATAGCAGAATAGAAAGTAATAAGTATTTTTTCATGTTGATTCGTTTTATTAATGATGACCATATGTTTTTTCTCCTGCAGTTATTGCAAAAGGTAAAATATTTTGTTTGGGAGGGAGCGGACAAGTAGCATAATTTGTAAAAGCACAAGGTGGATTATATGCTTTATTAAAATCAAGAAAGGTAATTCCGTCTGCCCCCGGAATATCTGCGTATAAGAATCTTCCGGCAGCATATGTCTCTTTTCCACTTGTAGCATCCCCAAAAACAATGAATAATTGATGTTCCTCTTCCAATGCATCCAATACATATTCTTTGCCTGCATAAGTAAAGAATAATTTTCCGGGAGATGATTGTGCATTGGTTTGACCAATGATATTTGTAATAAAAACATTGGCCGGTTTTTCAGCCTTCTTCAAGTAAGCTTTTATTCTCCATAAACTGTCTGTACCGAATCGTGCCGTTCCTTCAAACTCTTTCACCAAAGGGCTGTTGAGATCTCTCAGACGAATCCCGATCTTATCTTCCCGTTTAATGATACTCCATTTAAGCGATCCAGAAGTAAGGACAGATGCGCTGCTTGAATCTGTTGAAAATACAATTGCTTTCTTTACTGATCTGCCGTTTACTTTGATATCAGTAGATTCGTTTATATAGATGGTAACTGTTGTTCCTTTCAGTTCAAAATAACCGGCATTTTCATTGATGGAGCCTTTAGGGAATTTTAGCTGTACATCATCCCCCGAACCAAAACTGCTTTTACCTTCCTGCAGCCAATATAATCCTGCTAAGTTTAACCAGCCGTTCTCTGATCTTAAGAATTCGATTCTTTTCTGCTTCCAGTTCTCGATCCCTTTCTGATAGGCAGTCTGTGCTGTTACAGCAATACCTGTAAATAAAATTGCAGCGATATATAATACTATCTTACTTCTCATTTTCTGAATTTGCGATGAAGATAATAAATCTACTAAATAAGTAGGGTAATGAATTTGTAAAAAGAGTGAGATGATTTGATTTAAAGTTTTGTATCGCTAAGTTCCATAATGATATTCCATTCAGCTTCTTTGACTGTTTGAACGGATAGTCTTCCTAAGCGTACCAGGTCCATATTAGCTAAACGTTTGTCGGACTTGACTTGTAGGAGACCAACGGGCTTTTTTAATTTCTTGAAAGGTTTTAGATCAACTACCACCCAGGCAGTTTCTTCGGTAGTAGGATCTTGATACGCTTCTTTTGAAACTTTCGCAATACCTACAATTTCCATTCCTTCATTACTGTGATACCATAATACCAGATCTCCTTTCTTCATGGCTCTTAAGTTATTGCGAGCCGCATAATTGCGAACACCATCCCAAAGGGTTTGTTTGTCTTTCTCAAACTGCTCCCAACTGTATTTAAATGGTTCTGATTTTACTAACCAATAGTTCATACCCCTAGCCCCTAAAGGGGAATTTAGAAATGATCAATAATTTTATCGATTGCAATATAAGGATGTTCTTTAACTCCCCTTCAGGGGATGGGGGTTTTACCATCCGCTTGCCAGTACATCTGCCAAATGCAACACTTTCAGTTTGCTTCCTACATTCTTGATACGACCATCAATATGCATCAGACAACTCATATCGGTACTGATAATATATTCTGCTTCAGTGGCAGTGGCGTTGGTTATTTTCTGATCGGCCATGGCGATGCTGATGCTGTCGAATTTAACGGCAAATGTTCCCCCAAAACCACAGCAGGTTTCATTATCGGCCATATCGATCATTTCCAATCCTTTTACCTTACTTAACAATTGTTTTGGTTCTGCTTTCACCCTGCATTCTCTTAAAGCAGCACAACTGTTATGGTACGTTGCTTTAGCATGGAATTCTGCACCTACATCATCTACATGCAACACTTTGATCATGAATTCACTCAATTCAAATGTTCTTTCCGTTAAACTTTTTACATCATTATGAACAGAGGAATTATCGAATAGTTTAGGATAATAATTTCGTACAAAACCTGCACAGCTTGCACTGGGAGCAACTACATAATCGGCACCATCAAAATCTTTCAGGAATTTAGTGCAAACTTCTTTTGCTTCGCCCCAGAAGCCTGCATTGTAAGCGGGTTGTCCGCAACAGGTTTGATTCGTATTGTATTGAATGTTGCATCCTGCTTTCTCCAATACTTTGATCATATTAAAAGCAACCTGCGGATACAACTGATCTATAAAACAGGGAACAAATATTTGTACGTTCATATCCCTAAGCCTTAAAGAGGCATTTATTAGTGATTAATTATTTCAACTTTCTGTTCAATGCGATCATCTTTATTGCAGTAACAGCAGCTTCTTCTCCTTTGTGTCCGTGTTTGCCGCCGATACGTTCAATGGCCTGCTGTTCATTATCTACCGTCAATACACCAAAAATTACGGGCACGTCTAAAGATAAATTTAATTGCAGTACACCATCGGTAATGGTTTTGCACACATAATCAAAATGAGGTGTATCACCGCGAATAACAGTGCCCAAAGTGATATATGCGTCAGGGACAATATTACTATAAGTATAATGTTGCTTAACAGCAAACGGTATCTCAATAGCACCGGGAACGATGATCGTTTTACATTGAATACCCTGTTGTAAAAAGATCTTTTTTACTCCTGCTTCCAGTTTGTTTACGATGGGGGCATTCCATTCGGTCTTCACAATAAGTACAAAGGCATCCTTTAAAGAAGGGATGCCTTTGTGTAATGATGTATTTCCTTTAGCTGCCATTATTTTACGCTCAGGTCATTTTTCTCAACACTTAAACGATAGATATATTTGTCGGCCTGAAAACCTTTATCGGTATTCGGATATTTTGATTTGATCTCTTTATACAATTCCAAAGCTTCTTTTGTTTTGCCTAATGTTTCAGAAAGCAATGCTGCTCTGAATAAATATTCAGCAGAACTGAACTGGTCTTTTTCGAAAGTGTTTCCTGCTTTTTTATAATTGTCTATCGCTTCGTCTTTTTTATTCAATTCAGCATAAGCATCTCCCAAAGCACCGTAAGCTACCATTTGAATTTGTTTGGCATCGGTAGAGAAATCTTTTAAATGCTCTACTGCTTTAGAAAAGTCGCCCAGTTTCAAATAGCTTACACCTGCATAAAAATGAGCAAGGTTAGCTGATTTGGTACCGCTATAATTTTTGATCACATACAATACACCTTTGCTTGAACCATCGCCATCCAATACCTTATGTGAAGAATCTGCTGCAAAATATTGCTGCGCTCTGTAAATAAGATCGGCCGCTTTTTCTTCGTTTGGTTTTTTGATGTATTCATTATACCCATACCAACCACCAACAATGATCACTATTGCGGCTAATACAATTGTAATAGTTTTCTGATTTTTTTGCCAGCTGCTTTGCAATTGCATCAATGCATCTTTTTCTACAACTTCAACATGCTTATCACTCATATTTGTAATTTGAATTTTTTGTAAATAGGTTAATCAACATCAAAAGGATAGTTCGTATCCACATACACATCTTTCATTACTTCGCTGTCATCGGGCCAAGGGCTCTCTTCTGCAAATTTTACACTTTCCTCAACCACTGCATTTATTTTAGCATCAATGACATCAATTTCTGCCTGTGTTGCGAATTTATTTTCTAAGATGGTCTTTAATACTTTATGTATAGGATCCTGATCTTTATAATCATCCACTTCTTCTTTACTGCGGTATTTCTGCGGATCGGAAATTGAATGACCTTTATAACGATAGGTCTTTAATTCGATCAGGGTTGGTCCGCCGCCTTCTCTGGCACGTTTAACAGCACGGCTAACAGATTCGTGCACTGCTTCAGGACTCATGCCATCTACTTTATCAGCAGGCATTTCGTAGGCATCGGCTAATTTATAGATATCAATTACGTTTGAAGTTCTTTCTACGGATGTACCCATGGCGTAATTATTATTTTCGCAAATAAAGATCACGGGCAATTTCCATAACATGGCCAGATTGAATGATTCGTGCAGTATACCTTGTCTTGCAGCACCATCACCAAAAAAGGCGAGGGCTACATTGTTTGTTCCATTGTATTGTTCAGCAAATGCTAATCCAGCGCCGGTTCCTATTTGGGCACCCACTATTCCGTGACCCCCAAAAAAGCGATGTTCTTTACTGAAGAAGTGCATACTTCCTCCTTTGCCCTTCGAACAACCGGTTGCTTTACCATATAATTCGGCCATGCATTCATTGGCAGTCATACCTTTTGCCAATCCCAATCCATGATCCCGATAGCCGGTAATGAACGGATCATCATGAGAAGTGGCAGTCATACAACCTGCTGCTATGGCTTCCTGGCCGATATAGGCATGAAAAAATCCACGGATCTTTCCTGCCATTTTATACATTTCTTCAGCCTTTAATTCGAATTGGCGGATGAGTTGCATTAACTCGTACCAGTAGAGATAGGTTTCTTTAGAAAATTTAGTTGGCACTACTCAAAATTTTGAGGGGCAAATATAGGGGTTAAACTGCAAATTAATTTGCAGTGGATAGATTATGTTATGGGTTGTGGATTGTTTTTACTCCTGTCTTCTTCCTGTCTTGTTCGGGTCAAGTGCATTAATTAATGCACT
>CAIKTE010000283.1 GCA_903830285.1 uncultured Chitinophagaceae bacterium
AATATCAATATGGCGGTAAGAAACGGATGTTTTATAATATTTGTTGCCGAAGAAAAGATCAGGGAATCATGCTTTTCCCTCTTTTTTAATCTTTTGCCATTATTCCAGAACCATAGCGCTAATGCAATGATGAAGAAAAGATAAGTGCCCAAACTTCCTACGTTATTATTTAAATAAAAACCAATGATCTTTAAAGCTATTCTTACAGATCGAATGACTATTGCGGAAAAGCCTTCCTTATAATCAGCGGCAGAAAAACGAAAGATGGATCTCTCTTCGGGTTTAAATATATTCCTAGTGAAATTTTCAATGCGATAGTTTGTCTCGTCCAACAATTCAGAATTGCTGATAAAGGCATTGGCTACTCTGTTCTGCAATGCATTTATTTTTTGGAGACTCACTTTATTGGAAGAATCTGCCCTTTTCCATTTTCTGGCAAATGACTGGATCTGGTTTAAATAATTTTGGCCTAAAGTCGAATCGCTTGAAAGAAAAATAGAGCTGCTGTCCTGAACAATTTTATCTAATTCGTTATTAATGTTCGCTATCTCCGTGCTATAACTAAATAATACTTCCTGCCATTTTTTTAATTGAATATTATAATTGGTGCCTACAATTTTAATGATCTTAAGATTTCTTAAGCTTAAGACTCTTTGATTATCAATAAAATTATTCCGAAGATTTTCTAATGTGTTTTCTATTTCGGGCAGGTCTTCTGCAATGGCGGTTGTATCGAAACCTCTGCTTAATATCGATTTTATATTATTTAATATATGGGTTACCGATTCAGTTTTTAGTACTAAAGAGGTAACGGAAGTATCAGCTTTATTGTCCTTAGACAGATTCCTCAGAGAATCCAGTCTCAGCTGTGCACTATCTTTTTTTTGTGCGGAAAGCAATTGGACCAAAAATATCAGAATTGCTGTAATAGTAAAACGAAGCGAAATGAATCTCTTAAAATCAAACATATAAGGGTTTATAATTGAAAGTTAAGGAAATGAAACATTTGAAACAAAATTCTGTAATTATCCTCTTTTTTTGATCGTTTTTTTCGATAGTAAGCAGTAATAATTTGGAATGAGCAAATGGAAACTAGGAGGATATTCTCAAAATTATTATTTGTTATTGCTTGACAATCAACCGACAATTCCTGTTTGTTTTTACGAAAACTTGTTTATTCTGTTAGATAACTTATAAACTTTTTGGATTTTTATTTTTGGCATCATCATTGTCAAGTGTAACTAAAATCAACATTATGAAAAAGATCATTTTATCATCATTAGCGCTCATACTCATTTCAGCGGCATCTTATGCTCAAGCAGGCTTCCGATTGGGTATCAAAGGCGGAACAAATCTTACCCAATTATCAGGGCAGTCTTTTGATAACGGATTTAAATCAGGATTTCAATTAGGCGGGTTTATGGAAATAGACTTTTCCAAAGCAATCGGAATTCAGCCTGAAGTATTATTCAGTGAAACGAATACAAGAACATCCCCAAATCTGGGTTCTATTCTCACGAATATGAATAGCAATCAGGATATTAAACTCAACTATTTGTCCATTCCTGTTTTACTCAGGATCAATGCCACTAAAATGCTAACATTTGTGGTAGGTCCACAGTATAGTATTTTGATCAACCCCCATGAAACCACATTACAAAATGGACAGGATGCTTTCAAAAGCGGCGATTTTGCAATGGTAGGAGGATTACAGATCAATCTCTCTGCATTCAGGATCTATGGTCGTTATGCTGTTGGGTTGAATAATATTAATGATATCAGCAATCAGGATAGTTGGAAGAGTCAGCAAATTCAGCTGGGCATCGGAATCAAGTTATAAAAAGGAAATATTCTTAACACATAGAAACATAGCTCAAATCAAGGACACATAGTTTTAGACTATGTGTCCTTTTGCTTTCTATGGAACTATGTGATTAATTTTTTGACAATAGATTCACAGATGCTTATTTTTTGCGTCAATTTGTACCAAATCAGGGCAATTTCTTGCACATGGCATCAATATTGACTTACTTTACAACCCTTTTCCTGGGATAATTGATGGGGGACTTGGTGACATTTTGACTTTATAAGAAAAGAATTGTATGAATAAGAACAGAATATTTTTAGGTGATGACGATACGGATTTCATGCCCATTATACCCATTAATGAGAATGATGCGGATCTGGAGAAATTAGTGATACCTGATTCCTTGCCCATTCTCCCATTACGCAATACAGTTTTATTTCCCGGAGTAGTTTTACCGATCACTGTTGGAAGAGATAAAAGTATTAAAGCAGTGAATGATGCATACCGGTCTGACAAATTAATTGGTGTTTTAGCACAACGCGATGCAAATATTGAAGAACCCGACGTAAAAGATCTGTGCAGGATCGGTACCATCGCAAAGATCGCGAAACTGATCAAAATGCCGGATGGTGGCACAACGATCATCATTCAGGGAAAAAAGCGATTTGAATTACTGGACATCGTTTCTGAAGATCCTTATTTTAAAGGAACGATACAATTATTGGAGGACGAACCAGTTATTGATGACAAGGATTTTAATGCCTATATCAGTTCTATAAAAGACCTGGCTACGCAGATCATTCATTTATCTCCCAATCTACCTACAGAAGCTTCTATCATTTTAAAGAATATAGAGAACCCTTCTTTTTTGATCAATTTTGTTAGCAGTAACCTGAATAATGAAATTGCAGAGAAACAAAACCTGTTAGAGATACGTGATGTAAAGGCAAGAGCTGAAAAACTAACACAACTACTTCAACTTGAATTACAGTTTGCCGAACTGAAAGATAAAGTGACCAATAAAACCAGAACGGAAATTGATAAACAACAACGTGAATATTTTTTACAGCAGCAGCTCAAAAGCATTAAAGATGAATTAGGCGGAGATACGAATGAAAGAGAACTGACGGAAATGAAGAAAAAGGCAGATGCTAAAAAATGGCCTGAAGCTGCAAAGAATATGTTCAAGAGCGGCATCGAAAAACTTGAAAGGATGCATCCTACTACGCCTGATTATTCTGTTGTCTATAATCATCTGGATCTGATGCTTGACTTGCCATGGCAGGATTATACTGCTGATAATTATGATCTGAAGAACGCAAAGAAAGTGCTGGATAACGATCATTACGGCATGCAAAAAATCAAGACACGTATCCTGGAATATCTGGCTGTATTGAAACTGAAAGGTGATATGAAAAGCCCGATACTTTGTTTTGTGGGACCTCCCGGGATCGGTAAAACATCATTGGGCAAAAGTATTGCTCATGCCGTTGGAAGAAAATATGTTCGTGTTAGTTTAGGTGGTTTGCATGATGAGAGCGAGATACGCGGTCATCGTAAGACCTATATCGGCGCCATGCCCGGACGAGTGTTGCAGAATATACGAAAGGTAAAATCATCCAATCCTGTGATGATATTGGATGAGATAGATAAAATAGGAAATGATTTTCGGGGCGACCCATCTTCGGCATTATTAGAAGTATTGGATCCTGAACAAAATAACTCTTTCTATGATAATTATTTAGAATTGGAATATGATCTAAGCAAGGTCTTATTTATTGCAACAGCCAATAATTTACAAAATATACAGCCGGCATTAAGAGACCGTTTGGAAATCATTGACCTGAGTGGTTATGCCATCGAAGAAAAAGTGGAAATAGCTAAACGCCATTTACTTCCCAAACAACAGGATGCGCATGGTTTAAAAGATGTGAAACTGAAGATCAGCGATAAGGTATTGGATAAGATCATTGAAAGTTATACCAGAGAAAGCGGAGTGCGTGAATTGGACAGACAATTGGCTGCCATCATGCGATTTGAAGCCAAAGAATTTGCAACAAAAAATAAGATAAAACCAACATTAACAACAGCTGATGTTGAAAAAATATTAGGACAACCACGTTACAGCAATGAGATCTATAAAACAGCCAATATGCCTGGTGTAGCAGTAGGACTGGCATGGACCTATGTAGGCGGTGATATCTTATTTATTGAAACTGTATTGGGTGATGGGAAGGGAGAGTTAAAATTAACCGGCAATTTGGGTAATGTGATGAAGGAAAGTGCATCTACTGCATTAACCTATCTGCAGGCCAATGCAAAAAAATATGGTATAGATCCTGAAGACTTTACTAAAAAATCAGTGCATGTACATGTACCGGAAGGTGCGGTACCAAAAGACGGACCCAGTGCAGGTGTTACCATGCTTAGTTCATTGACCTCAGCATTCACGGGAAGAAAAGTAAAGCCCTATCTGGCGATGACGGGAGAAATAACTTTACGCGGACAGGTATTACCCGTTGGAGGTATCAAAGAAAAAATATTAGCTGCAAAAAGAGCCGGGTTAAAAGAGATCATTTTATGCTGGCAAAATGAAAAAGACGTTCAGGAAATTGACAGCAATTTTATTGCAGGTCTTCATTTTCATTATGTTAAAACTATGCAGCAGGTTCTCGAATTAGCATTGGTGTAAGCAGATTGTAAAATTTTCCCATAATCAACAACTCATTTCCTTGCTTGCAAGATAATTTGTTATTATTTTGCTGCAGTTCAATCAACAGTTTTTCATGTTGGTTGTTTTAAGGGTTAAGATCCCCCATTTTAATGGGGGATATTTTTTTTGTAGCCAATAACTAATTTAAGAGCTGCAAGCCAAGAGTATTTTGTAAATACTCACAGCTAAAAGCTCATAGCTGTATTAATACGGGCTTTACTTTATCTTCATGGCATCAATGTTCAAAAAAATAAACATAGTATCAATTCTGTTCTTGTTTTGCACACAACTTCATGCACAAACATTGGGAGGCGCTACCGTATTCAATTTTTTGAATCAACCTAATACTGCTCAGTTGTCTTCATTGGGTGGCATCAATATTTCCAATATCAGCAATGATGTTGGTCTAAGTTTTAATAATCCTGCCTTATTGCGAGATAATATGCATCAACAGTTTTCTGCATCATTCAATAACTTCCTGGCAGGGATAAAAAACTATAGTTTAACGAGCGCATTTCATGCAGAAAAGATCAATACGAATTTTGCTTTTGGGGTCAACTATTTCGATTATGGAAATCTTCCTCAAACAGATGCAGCAGGAAATGTGTTGGGTAGTTTTCACCCCAATGATTATGTGATGCAGTTCTCAGCGTCGCATATTTATCTGCAGCATTTTTGGTATGGAATGACATTCAAATACATTAACAGTAACTATGCCCAATATAAAAGCAATGGAATTGCATTTGATATTGGTGTTGCTTATCATGATTCCGCAAGCTTATTTCAGGCGAGTGTATTAATAAAGAATCTCGGTACTCAATTAAAAACCTATGATGGCAGTAACCAAAAAAGCGAATTACCATTCGATATTGAAGCAGGTATAACGAAACGGTTGGCAAAAGCACCTATTCAGTTCTCATTGACCGCACACCATTTGCAGGCATTCAATATTTATTATAACGATACAGCTTTCAATGCTAGTGAAGGCGGCAGTTTGGTAAACAGTGTAACCTTAGATAAAATATTTTCTCATCTTGTGTTAGCAGCACAATTTTTTCTCAGCGACAAATTAGAAGTAACAACGGGCTATAATTTTTTACGCCGCCACGATCTGAATGCTTACAATCAGGCAAATGGATTAAACGGGTTTACTCTAGGGCTAGGAGTGTTGCTGAAGAAATTACATATACGTTATGCAACTGGATTCTATCAGCAAAATATGTTTCATCAATTAAGTTTGAACCTTAGCTGGAAGGGGAGTGAGCTATAATAAAAAAAGACATTAGCTTTCGGTAATGTCTTTTTTTATTATATAATTTATATCACTAGTGTCCGGTTAAATTAGGTTGATTTTCAATTGAATATGGTTTTGATCTTTGACATCTTGGTATAAAGGGTTTTCAAAAAGGCTTGGTAGTCGAGTTTTATCTAATAGTGATACGCTCATAATTTGTAATATTTCATAGGGTGATTGTTTCAATTTTAATTTTGCTTTGATGATTGCTACTAATGTATAAGTAATGATGGCGATATAGATTTGAGTTCTCACAGCGTTTTCAGAAACACCCCAAAATGATTTTATTTTTAGATGTTGCTTAATCCATTTAAAAAACAATTCAATCTTCCATCTGTTTTTATAAAGTAGTGCAATTTCGGTAGCTGGTAAAGTCAAGTTGTTTGAGAGAAAAACAAAAGATCTCTTTTGCTCAGCATCATAAAATTTTACACGTCTAAATTCTTTTTCATATTTCTCAATGGATACAGCTCCCTTTAATTTTATTCGCTGATCACAAAGAATACCATTTTTCTTATCTGGTTTCTCAGCAGATACTCTGATAAAAGAAAGGTTTGCTTTTGATCTCATTACAAAATAGGAATCATGTTTATCAATAGTTGCCATCCGATCAAAGTCAATGTAGCCGCGGTCCATGATATAATAGCCACCTGGTTCATAAGTAATAAAATCTAATCCATTAACATCATGTACACTTGCTGGTGTGATATGCATGAAGACAGGAATGGCGGTTCTAACATCCAATAATGTGTGCAATTTAACTGCAGCTTTTGCTCTTCTAAATGTTGCCCACCAAAACACATTGAGACAAAGATCAATAGTTGTAGAATCAAAAGCATAAACATTGCCCTTTATTGACAAATCAAAATCAGTATTAGCTATACATACTTTTTGAGCTTGTGCAATCAGTTCATATGCAAACATTTCAAAAATTTGGCAATCTCTTTTCTCGTTTGCTTCTGCTAGGTTCGATCGGGAAATATTTTTTCCAAATCCTAAATGATAATGCTTTGTTTTATGTGCGGATAAACAAACAAGTAAATCACGAAGGCTATCACGATTACTTAATTGTCCAAACATCATACACATCATCTGATTCCAACAGGTAAAATGCTTTACCCATTTATCCCCTTGGAAAGAGTTAACGCAACGATCAAAAGTATGTGGAGATAAAAAAGTAACAATTTGCGAAAAAACATATTTACCATGATTCATAAACAAACTGATTTACAGTAAGTTATGAAATGACCTATTTCAAATCGTCCCCGACTTGTTTTCCTATGAAACACATATATACCAAGACTTTCAAAGAACTAATAACTATTTTTACCGGACACTAGTGATTCAACCAAGGAAATATTTTTTCCTAATTCCTGATCATATTTTATTTCAATGCCGCCGATGGAAGTAATATAATTTACTTCATCTTCACAAAACTTAGGAGTTACTTTGT
>CAIKTE010000284.1 GCA_903830285.1 uncultured Chitinophagaceae bacterium
AAAAATTTTTTCATTTGATGATCTTATTACAATGAAAATTTAAAATGATCGTACTGCAGAAAGTATGTCTATGTATTGATTTTACAGCAATTGATCTGAACCTGAATATTGCATCCCCGAATTTATAAAAAATAACGTTTCAAATCTCCGCCCATACTTTAATCCTAAATCATTCTTTCCATTTACTGCAAATTGATTTAATTTTAAGAGCTGATTTTTCGGGATAATTAAAAATCAAAGACCCCTATCCTGAAATGAAAACAGCACAAATACAATGCACGAAGTATTTTAATACATAACAGGAATTGTTGGTTTAAAATCTTTGTATCAACAGTTAACCAGAATAGAAGTGAAACAGTTATGAAAAAAGAAACACCGGATCCAATAGCTTCTGCTATGCTACAACCGGAACAAGACCCACGTGTCATAATATCTTCATTAAAAGATACGCTGGAAGAATTGATCGATTTTCTTCCCAGAGATCACAGAGGAAAAGTAAAGAAAGCCATTTCAAAAGCAAGCAAGTTTCTGAAACCTATAAAATGAATGGCTTCATCATTAGATACCCGAAAATGAAAATATTCATCATGACCCATTGTGCACTTCGCCGTTTTTTTGTTCTAGCCTTTTGTTTGATTTGTATAATGACAGCACTGAAGGCACAATCTGATTACATTCGTTCCGGTGTATACCCGATCGATGCCACTAAAAAATTGCAGGGAAAAACAAGCAGCCTGGCAATACTCAATATCCATACATCTACATTAGCACCCGGAAAAACCAATCATGCACCAAGAGCATTGATGGATCGGGAAGAACTGCTGATCGTTAAAGAAGGTCTGCTTACCCTGAAGATCAACGACAGTATTAAAGTTTTAGGAAGCGGAAGCATTGCTTTGATCATAGCGGGCGATAACCAAAGTTTCAGCAACAATTCAGACAAACCCGTAAGTTATTATGTGATCGGCTTTACGGCAGCTTCTCCCGTAAATATCAACAGGGGCAGGAACAATGGTGGCTCACTCATGAAAGACTGGAATGATCTAACAGTTAAAAAAACAAATAAGGGAGAATCAAGACCTGTATTCGACAGACCCAGTTCAATGTTTGAAAGGTTTGAAGTACATGCCACCACTTTGAATGCAGGCCAGGAAAGCCATGCAGCACATACACATCCGCAGGAAGAGATCATGTTCTTGATGAAAGGAAATGTGAGCATGCATATTGCAATGGATACGCTCAATGTTGGCGAAGGGGCAGCCATTTTTATAAGGCCTGATATTCCACATAACCTGACCAATACAGGAACAGAACCCTGCTCGTATTATGCCATTAAATGGTATGGTTCTGTTGCAGAAAAATAAATTTATACTAAACGTTCTGCTATATTTGAACAATTTTAAAACCAATTACTATCTTTCAAAATAGTAAAAACCTAATTTCTTAGCATACTTTTAATAAAATAATAGCAATGAAGCTTTTTGTGGCAGGTTTACCCGGTGACTTTGATAATATAGATCTGAAAGAGATGTTTGAATTATATGGTGAGATCAAATATGCTCAGGTGATCATTGACAGAATGACCAAGAAAAGTAAATGTTTTGGATTTGTTGACATGCTCAACGATGAAGAAGCAAAAGAAACTATCAAACTACTCAATGGCGCAAAGATCATGGGAAAGAAAATAGTTGTGCAGAAATCTGATGAATAAATTGGATGATCATTTTGTATGAGTCATTATTTTATTTCTCCTTTCAATAGACTCTCCAATAATTAATTTTATTTTGTCTTGGAAGCTTTTTCTTTAAACGCTTCTACCACTTCATTGATAGATGACCTGCGACTGATATGCCCTACCATTTCTTCCATCCCCTGCTTTCTTAATATATCACGCACCGTTGCGAGGGCTTCAACGATCCTGAGTTGAATATGCTTATGCTTCAGTTGATCAGAAACCTGCAACAACATTTTAGAGCCTTCAACATCCACATAAGAAGATGGAGAAAGATCCAGCACTACTAATTGCAGTTTATTTCCATAACGATCAATATTTTGATTGATCTGACTTCGAATGAAATCAGCATTGAAATAAAGTAGTGAGGCTTCAACACGCATGATCAGTATATGTTCCTGCAGTATATTATCGGGATGTCTTTCAATATCAGAATAATGATCGGTATGATCGATACGGCCCAGCACGGCAACATGCGGATAGGCAATACGCCTGATCAACAATACCAATGACAAAAGCACTGCCACCATCACGCCTTTTAAAATACCCAGTGTTAATACGCCAACTACCGCAACCATTGCAACAGTAAACTCCACTTTACTGAGTTGATAAATTCTTTTCAGTTCTTTTATCTTGATCAAACTCGCCACAGCATGTAATACAATAACAGCCAGTATCACTTCAGGCATATTTTTAAGAAGCCCTGTGAAGTAGAGTAAAATAACGGTCAATGTGATGGAACAAATGATGAGTGACATGGGTGTTTTGGCGCCTGATTTTTCATTTACCGTTGATTGAGATAATCCCCCCGATACCACATAGGCACTAAAAATAGAAGCGGCCAGATTTGCAAAACCTAAAGAAAGTAATTCCTGTCTTGGATTTACATCATATCCATTCTTGAGTGCAAATGTTTTTGCAGCAGAAATGGTTTCAATATAACCCATGAGAAAACAGGCAAAAGCCAATTCAATCACAGCATTCAGATCATTGATATCGAGCGAAGGTCTTATAAAAGAAGGCATTCCTCCGGGTATAAGACCTGTAACATGAATACCTGCGTGAGTCAGATTCGTAACACTCAACACAATGATAGAAGCAATAACAACAATCAATGCTACCGGTTTTCCGGGTAATATTTTATCGCCCAAAAGCATTAGCAGCATAGCAACAGATCCAAAAATAAAAACTATAGGATTTGCATGGGATATCTGCTGACAGATCAACCAGATCCTTTCATAAAAATTACTACCCCCGCCTTCTACCCCAAAAAAAGCTGGCAGTTGAGTCGACATGATAGATAAAGCTGCGCCTGCTTTGAATCCTAACAGTATACTGTCGCTGATAAAATTCACCAAAGTATTGAGACGCAGCAGGAAGGCTATAAAACAAATAACGGCAACTGCTAATGCTGTTAATGCAGCTATGGCAGCCCATCTTGCAGGATCACCTCCTGATAAAACTGCTACTGTTGTTCCTACCATTAAGGAGATGGCAGAAGTTGGACCAACGGCCACATGTTTTGAAGTGGTAAAAAATGCAAAAACAAACCCTCCCGCCAAACAACAATAGATACCATAATAAGTGGGCAGTCCTGCCAGTGTTGCATAAGCCATCGATTCGGGCAACACAAAAGACGCAAGTGTTATACCGGCGATCATATCCCACTTTAAATAACCGGTATTGTATTTTGGCAGCCAATCAAGAATGGGAATGAATGAACGAATATTTCGGATGCTCAAATTTTTTTGCATTTGGCTCTTCTATTAGCAGAGATTCTGTAAATATTTCTACCTCAAGGTAAAACGATTCTTGCATAATTTTTCAGTTAATATGCAATGCAGGTTGTTATGAAAGATCATGCATAAAAGCAAATAATATATAAGCCATTTACTGCAAGATCGAACTGCTCTATGAGTTGCCATCTGCGATCTTTTTTCCATTAAAATTATCAATATGCCTTCAGGAAACTAAGACTCAAAAAAAGAAAATGACTTTACTGTAATTAAGATAAATTTGATGAACAGGATATTAATTTCCATGATAAATAAACCCTTCTATATTTTAAAAGTTTCGCTTGCATGTATCTGCTTCCTGTTTTCTACAATGCTACTCGCACAAGATAAATGGGACACTCTTTATTTTAAGAACGGGCAGATCGTATTCGGTAAATTAAAGAAAATTGACCTGGGTTATTTAACATTCGACGGCGAGGATCTCTCCCTGATGAGTATTAAAATAAGTAAAATAAAAACAGTTGCCGCTTCAAAAAAAATATACAGAATTGAAACCACACATCATCAGAATTTGTTTTCAACCATCAAACCAAGCGATCAATCCGGATACATTAATGTGGGTGATGATAAAAAAGGATGGAATCTTTTATACTTAAGGGATATTTCTGCACTATCGTATTTTAACAGTGAAAAAAATATCTGGGAAGGCAATATCAGTTCGGGATATTCCTATTCAAAGAATAGTAATATCGGAAGGTTCAATCTGGATGGGGGCTTGAGATACCTGATGAAAAAAGCAGAATTCTCCTCTGCCGTTTCTTCCATCATTACACAGCAGAATGCTACTTTAAGAAGAGACAATGAATCAGTAAATCTCACCAGCAGTTATTTTTTTAATGCTTTATGGAAAGGCACATTTTTAGTGAATTATCAACGCAATCTGGAACTGGGATTGGCCCGACGTTATCAGGAAGGAATAAGCCTTGGCATTAATTTTCTTTCGGGTGTACATACCAGGGCTGATATCATGACGGGTTTGAACATTAACCAGGAAAAAAGCAGTACCGACGATTCGCAATTGCATACAGCAGAATGGCCGGTCATGTTTAGTTTTCATTTTTTTAAATTCAGTCATCCGGAGCTGAGTTTCGGCACCACACAAAACCTTTACACCAGTCTCACACAAAGCGGAAGGATCAGGCATGATGGAGAAATAAAGGCAGACTGGAAAATAATCAAAGATTTTACGGTTAACCTGAAACTCTATGACAATTATGACAGTAAACCTAATTCAACAACAGCAGGTAATTTAGATTATGGAATAGTTTTTGGCCTTGGTTATAAGTTTGACTGAACAAAGAAGTCTCATGAGCAGGGGTCAATCTCCTCTCTGCCACTTTTTATTATCGTCTTCTTATTATTTCCTTATTGTCTTTTTGCTGTTTTCTTCGAGACTTGTTCGAGAGCACTCGAACAAACTAGCAAGCAGGTAGCAGGAGATCACGAAGGAATCACGAAGAAAAGGATAGAAATGTTGGATGTTAGAGGCTACATGTAAAATGGGTTTTACCACAATACCAATAAAGACAAGTAATGTTCTATATAAAGATATCTTCCGGATAATGTACCGCTGTTAAAAACAATCCATGTGCGGGTGTTTTAAAATCTGCTTTTGTACAATCTTTTGCTTCTATGATCTCTTTGAACTGATCGATCGTTATTATTTTCCTGCCTGCCTTCAGCATGGTGCCTACCAATCCTCTTACCATTCCTCTTAAAAAACGATTCGACCTTACTTCATATACATAACAATTATTTTCGATCACCCATTGAGAACTGGTGATACTGCATTGAAAATTATTGACCTGTGTATTGCGTTTTGAAAAAGAAGTGAAATCCTGGTAGTCCTTAATGATTGCAGCCGCTTCATTCAGTATATCCATATCAACAGTAAAAGGATAGAACCAGGCCCTGTCCTGCAGAAAAGGATCTTTCTTGCTGTAGATATAATATCGATAGGAACGGCTAACGGCAGTAAAGCGACAATGCGCGTCTGTCTTTACAGGGCGAATTGATTGTACAACAATATCCCCGGGCAATATGGCATTGATATTATACAACTGTTCATCAGTGATCAATAATTCTGTATCAAAATGAAAGAAATTCTGCAAAGCATGCACTCCTGCATCTGTTCTGGATGATCCTGTTAAACTGATCTTTTGTTTGAAAAATATTTCGAGTGCTCTTTCTATTTCCTGTTGAATGGTATTGGCATTCTCCTGCACCTGAAACCCACTGTATCTTGTTCCTTTATAAGCGAGTTCTAAAAAATAGCGCTGCATGATCAATTGTTTTTTACAGTTGCATTGAATTTTTCCAGCCACTCAGGTTTCGTAAACTGTGAATGAAGAGAAGGATAATTTTCGGCATCAGAGATAAATGGTTTTGCCATTTCAAAAAACTGCAACCTGCCTTCTTCATTTAAAAACAGAACCCCCAGATTCTTTATCTGTTCAACAGTATAACATTTTGTCTTAAAATAATTTTTCGCAATACTCAGCATGAATGCATTGGTGGTGGCTGATGCCATTTCCAATCTTATTCTGTGAAAATCATCTTCAGTTGCAAGCAACCCACATTTTTTTACGGCAGATACTGTATCTGCCTTGGGCAGCAAAGGAATAAAGATCGCAATAGTGTCGATCTTTTTGCGGCTTCTATCCACATATATCTGATCTACACTTGTTGCACTGATCAATTCAAAAGATTTAATGACTTTTTTGTTTGCAGCAGTTGCTGCGGTTGTTACCGGCACAACGGACTTTGTACTCGTGTCCAACACTGTATTTTTCTGTACAGCTACTGTGTCTTTTGCTGCTGCAGGTTTTTCTACTATGGCAGCTGTTGCTATTGTGGCAGTGGCGGCAACAGCACCCGCAGTAATGGCTGTTGGAATATTGGGGGTTGATGCTATCCCCGTATTTTTCAAAGCTGCTGCTGTATCATTTGCGGCTGCAGGTTTTTCTATCGGTTTTACACTGACCAGCTTGGCTGTATCTGTTTTAATTGCTGCTGTTACTAATGAATCTTTTGGAATAGGTGCTGCCTCATGATCAGCCATGACAGTACTGAAGTCAATAATATTAAACAGGCCCCATCCTTTTTCTGCAAATTGCTTGAGTGAATACCCGATCCCCGGATCGCTCATATTGATATCTACAATAAACTTTTGTTCGGGATATTGGTTCTTGGGGAATCCGATCGTGAAATAATATTTACCGGTCAGCAACTGGGAAATGATCACATAACCGTACTTGGTAGAATTATAGGTCTGCCCATTCAACTGAACATAATAGGGTTGTTTATTCTCACTCTGAATATATACAAAATGCTTTTGCTGTTGTGCTTTCAGATCAGAAACACTTGCAATAAAGATCAATAGAACAAGTACTTTACTCAATAATTTCATCATAGTCATCAATACAAATGGGTGACACAAAACTAATTGAAATTACGGCTAATAATCCTCTAAATTCTCCGACCATCCTTAAAAAAGGGATTTTAAAAAAATTATGAATTTATTATATAGGCAAGCTTTTATCTTTATCCTCACAAAAAAACAAACATGAGAAAATATTTACTGACGATCAGTTTATTTGCAATGGTTGCCGCTAATGCCCAGCAGGAAACAGTTGATACAAGTTGGAAAAAAAATTACAGAGGCTCTGCCACTAAGACCAATGATCTGGTTCATACCAAACTGGATGTAAAATTCGATTATGCGAAATCCTATATGTATGGAAAAGCATGGATCACTTTACACCCTCATGCCGGTCTAACCGATTCTTTGAAATTGGATGCCAAAGGAATGAACATCAATAAAGTGTCTGTTTTTGCAAACGGAAAATATACTGATCTCAAATACAGTTATGATTCTTCCTTCCTTTCCATCAAACTCAATAAGGCTTACAGTGCAACAGAAAAATATATTGTTTTCATCGATTACACTTCCAAGCCCAACGAACTGAAAGTAAAGGGAAGCGCGGCCATCAATGATGCAAAGGGTTTGTATTTTATCAACCCATTGGGTGAAGAAAAAAATAAACCTACACAGATATGGACCCAGGGTGAAACAGAATCCAATTCTGCATGGTTCCCTACCATTGATAAACCTAATCAAAAAACTACGGAAGAGATCTATATCACTGTACCGTCAAAATATCTGACACTCTCAAATGGTTTGTTGGTAAGTCAAACAAAAAACAGCAATGGTACCAGAACAGATTACTGGAAAATGGACCTTCCCCATTCCCCTTATTTATTTTTCATGGGTATTGGAGAATACAGTGTGATCAAAGATTCTTATAAAGGCAAGGAAGTGAGTTATTATGTAGAAAAAGAATATGCACCCGTTGCCCGTAAGATATTCGGTAATACACCTGAGATGATCGCCTTCTATTCTAAGATAACCGGCATCGATTATCCCTGGCAGAAATATGCACAGATCACGGGTCGTGATTATGTAAGCGGTGCCATGGAAAATACTACTGCCACTCTGCATACTGATGCATTACAACAGGATGCCAGAGAGTTGGTGGACGGAAATGCTTTTGAAGATTATGTGGCACATGAATTATTTCATCAATGGTTTGGTGATCTAGTAACAACCGAAAGCTGGAGTAATATTACTGTGAATGAATCCTTCGCAAACTTCAGTGAAACATTATGGTTTGAACATAAGTACGGAAAAGATGCAGGTGATCATATCAATTATAAAGACCAGCAGACCTATTTATCCAATCCTGAAAATTACGCTAAGAACTTAGTGCGTTTTTATTACAGCGATAAGGAAGATATGTTCGATGCAGTGAGTTATCACAAAGGCGGCCGTATCTTAAACATGCTCCGCACATATGTAGGTGACAGTGTATTTTTTAAAGCATTGAATATTTATCTTACCAACAACAAATTCAAGAATGCTGAAGCACATCAATTGCGTTTGGCATTTGAAGAAGCTACAGGACAGGATCTCAACTGGTATTGGAATCAATGGTATTATGGGAATAGTCACCCTAAATTGAATATCACATACAGTTATGATGTAGAGAAAAGAGTTGCCAGTGTGATCATTCAGCAAACACAAACAGGCGGGCTCTTTAAATTGCCTGCATCCATAGATATTTATATCGGCAATGAAAAGAAACGCTACCAGGTTTGGGCAGAAAATGCGGTAGATACATTCTCATTTACTGTTAGTTCAAAACCTGATCTGATCAGTTTCGATGGCGATAAGATCTTATTATGCGAAAAGAAAGAAAATAAAAATTTAGATAATTATATCCATCAATATAAATATGCAGGTTTATATCTCGACAGAAGAGAAGCCATTGATTTTGCGGCAAAGAATCAATCAGATCCCAAAGCATTGGATCTTTTAAAAACAGCGATGAAAGATCCTTACTTCAATCTCAGGATCTATACCCTGACCAAGATCAATATTACGAACGATGCCGTTAAAACACAGGCTGAACCTATATTAGCCGACCTTGCTAAGAATGATCCCAAATCAACTGTACGTGCTAAAGCCATTGAAATATTGGGCAAGTATAAAAAAGAGGATTACAAATCTTTATTTACAAAAGCCACTTACGACTCATCTTACAGTATTGCGGGAAGCGCTTTGGAAGCATGGTCTAAAATAGATACGACCCGTGCTTTTAATGCAGCAAAGGAATTAAGTAAAAAGCCTTCAAAAGGAAAATTGTCTACTGCTATTTCAGCTGTCTTGATCAGTTATGGTGATGAAACTTCTTTTGACTTTGTTTCAGAAGAGTTTGAGAAAACTCCTATGTCGGAAGCCAAGTTTCAGCAGTTACAATCATTCGTAAGTTTATTAGGGAAAATAAAAGATACTGATAAACTAAAGAAAGGGGTTGATCAGATCGTGAAGTTCCGTGAAGGAATACCCAGTGCATATAGAAGTCAGACAGATCCTTTCATCAATCAGTTTTTACTGCAGGGTTTGGCAAGTAAAAAAGATGCTGCCGGATTAAAAGAACAGGCTGATTATATCAAGTCGCAGATACCTGCTAAGAAATAATATTTCTTCTACAATAAAAAAGCCAGCACATATTTGCGCTGGCTTTTTTATTGTAATCAGTTGACTATTTTATAGTGACAGAGGCTGTGCCTTTTGTACTCATTGGAATTTCATTTCCCATCACTTCATTATTACCGCTGGTAGAAAAGCTGGTAGCAACAGTTTTTAAAATACCGGATGCAGCATCATACGTAAAAATGGAAGTTGATGCACCCTGCATGTTGACTTTCATTTCCATACCCATTTGCTGACGCGTGGTAATTGTTTTATTGTTACTGATAACAGTGATAACCACTTCATCCTTTGAAACTTTTGTTACTGTATAATTATTCAAGGATCTTGAGCCTTCTGCAGTTGAAGAAGAATCGCTCCATGCATACCCTTCTTTTACTGAAGCGGCATTGACAGGGATCATTAGATAATGTGCCACATCTTCACTTCTTGGCGTACCTGAAGCATCCTGCGGTAAAGAGATCTTTCCGGCTTCTGCAATTATTTCCTGTGGCTTATTTATTTCTTTCAACGCATCTGCCAATTGAGGGTTGGCTGCAGTTGCCGAATCACTGGAATCAAAAGTTTGCTCATTTCCCATCATGGTAACGGAACCTGTTATTCTTTTTAAGGTAGCAGCAAATGTGACAGTTTTTCCGGCTACTGATTTTACTTCGAAATCGGTAGTAACGGTTCCTGTAGCGGGAATTTCCATTTCGGCTCCCATCTGACTAACTGAAGTATTTGTTTTAACTGAAGCAATAACTAGAAATTTTTTACCTGCACTAATTGTTTGTGCTTGTATACCTGTTGCCAGCAAAATAATTGCAGAAGCAATAAAGATTCTTTTCATTAATTGATTTTTAGAAACAGATATGATGAATATTATGATGAATGATCCCTGACTCCTAACTCACGACTCTGGACTCCTGACTCAATTACCAACCTCCGCTGGCACCGCCACCACCGCTGCTTCCGCCTCCAAAACCACCGAAGCCTCCGCCTCCTCCGCCATCACTCCATCCGCCGCCTCTTCCTCCGCCACCTAACATGCTACCCAACAACATTCCGGTGAGCATACCACCTCCGCCACTTCCACCACCTCTACCACGCATGACCATTAAAATGATCACGATAATAATGATGAAAACGAATTTCAATAGACTTCCGGCACCACCGTTGCTGGGTAAATCATTTCTTGCACGCTTTATTTTATAGTCACCTACTGCAGCCTTACTCAGATCATCTACTGCTTTGTTGATTCCTGCATAATAATTATTTTGTCTGAATGCGGGACGAAGATCATTATTGATAATATCACTGGCAATGATATCCGGTATTGCTCCTTCTAAACCATAGCCTACTTCGATCCTGACTTTATGATCGGCTACAGCGATCAATACCAATACACCGTTATTTGTTTTTTTATTGCCGATTCCCCATTCACGAAAGGTTTTTGTAGCAACATCTTCAATGGGTTCATCATTCAAAGTATTGACAGAAAGAATCACGATCTGATTGGAAGTACTGTCATCCAAAGCAACCAACTTTCTTTCCAGTTGATCCCTGTCGTAAGCATCCAGCACATTGGCATTATCTACCACTAATCTTGCCGGATTGGGTTTAGCAATACTCTTTTGTGCAATGCTATGAATGCTGAAAAAAAGTATGAATATGAAAAGAATCTTCTTCATTATTTTTTATTTGTCATTTGATCGAATGAAATGCTTGACGATTCATTCGTGACATAAAAGATCATCTTCCAAAAACAATATCGTCAGGTAATTCGTTAGTATCTGTTGCTGCATCATAAGGGAAATGTGCTTGCAATGCTTCTCCTATTTGTGTTACGATGCCTGAGATACCCTGTGCATAGTTTTTAGAATTAAAATGCAGCAGCATTTCTTTGACTGCCTGATTCCAGAAAACATCGCCTACTTTTTGGTGAATGCCTTCGTCACCAAAAACAGCCAATTGTCGGTCTTTCATTGCAACATACACCAGCACAGCATTTCGCTGTGCGGTGTTTTGCATATTTAGTTGACTGAATAATTCAATAGCACGATCCAGTGGATTGACGAAACGGCATTTGCTTTCAATGTAGACTCTTATTTCGCCACTGGTTCTGCGTTCGGCAGACTGAATGGCAGAAACAACCAATTGTTTTTCTTCATCACTGAAGAAATCAACTGCCTTTTTTCGGAATAGGTTTAGCATATTGTTTTTATAACAATTAGAATTTTACTTCAGGTGCTTTTTCGCTTCCAGCTTCTGCTTTAAAACCTTCTTTGGCTTTAAATCCGAACATGCCTGAAAATATGTTCATTGGAAATGAACGCACTTTTACGTTATAAGTCTGAACAGCATCATTGAAATCATTACGCGCTACTTTGATCCTGTTTTCTGTTCCTTCCAATTGTGCCTGTAATCCGCGGAATGCATCATTAGCTCTTAGGTTAGGATAGTTTTCAGATACAACTAACAGTCTTCCTAATGCCTGAGATAATTGTCCCTGTGAAGCCTGGAACTGTTGCAATTTTTCAGGAGTAAGGTCTTTGGCATCCACTTTCATTTGAGTGGCACTTGCCCTAGCA
>CAIKTE010000285.1 GCA_903830285.1 uncultured Chitinophagaceae bacterium
AAATGCAATACTTACATTAAAATGATTCGGTACCAGTGAATCCAAAACCGATTTCTTGAATGGTGTTACCTGTGCAAAACTGTTACTTATAAAGAAAAAGCAACAAACGAATAATAACTGGTACAGCGATCGATTGATTTTGCATTTCTCTCCTGTTAATTCCATCAGCAATTATTTTACTTTGCTGCAAACATAATATTTCTGTATCAAAATATTTTGCAGTTAGTATAGCTGATAACAGTGGATCAACTAATTCAGTAATTCAAAACTTTCTTTCAATCTGATATCATCCGAAGAAGACCCGATCATCAGATCAAAATCACCGGGCTCTGCTACCCATTGCAATTGTTGATTATAGAAGGAAAGCTTTTGTTGGTCGATCATAAATCGTATTGTTTTGGTTTCACCTGCATTCAGAAATAGTTTTTTAAAGTCCTTTAATTCTTTTACAGGTCTTACGATGGATCCTACTCTATCTCTCAGGTATAATTGCACGGTTTCTTCGCCGGCATAATTTCCTATATTGGATATTTGTAATGAAACTTCTATGGTTTCATCTGATCTCATTTTGCTTTTGCTCAATTGTAAATTGCTGTACTTGAAATTTGAATAACTCAACCCATAGCCGAAAGCATATCTCGGGCTATTGGAAAGATCAGTATACGCAGAAACATAATTCAGATCACTGTCGTTATGTGCCGGTCTGCCGGTATTGAAATGACTGTAATACACCGGTATCTGTCCCTCTTCTCTCGGAAAGCTTATGGGCAATTTTGCAGAAGGATTATAATCACCAAACAATACATCGGCAATGGCATCGCCAGCTGCAGTTCCCAACCACCAGCTGTATACAATGGCAGGCACATGGTCAGCAGTCCAGTTAAAGATCAAGGGACGGCCTGCATTGATTAGAACCACGACCGGTTTACCTGTGGCCTGAATGGCTTTGATCAGTTCTTCCTGTACACCGGGCAAATGAATATTGCTGCGGCTCTTTGCTTCACCACTCATGTCTCTTCTTTCGCCCACACTGATGATCACCACATCGGCCTTCTTGGCAGTTTCAACTGCTTCTGCAAAACCATTTTTATTATTGCCTTCAATATCACAACCCTTAGCATATAATAAATGACTGTTCTTACTGATCTTATTTTGTACACCCTGCCATTGTGTAACAATGAATTTTGAGTAATCAACATCGGGTAACTCAATAGACCAGAATCCCATATTCTGTTTTACTTCTTTAACCAACGGGCCAATGAATGCAATGGTCTTCGTATTCTTTGAAATCGGTAATAGATGATTCTGATTCTTTAATAAGACAATGCTTTTTGCGGCTACTTGTCTGGCGATCTTCAAATGTTCCGGATCATTCAACACTTTGTTTTCTCTTTGCACATTAGAGAATCTGAATGGGTCATCAAAGAGACCTAATTCAAATTTCTTTTGCAATATCCTTTTCACTGCATCGTCTACAAATGCGATCGGCACTTTATTTTCTTTCACCAATTGTGCTAAATTATTTTTATAAGAACGGCTTTCCATATCCATATCACTTCCTGCAGTAATGGCAGATAATGCAGCTTCATAACTGTTCTTTACATTGCCATGATTGATCATCTCTCCTATGGAACCCCAATCACTCACGACGAACCCTGAATAATTCCATTTGCCTTTTAAGATGGTTCGTTGCAGATAAGCATTACCTGTTGCAGGAACACCGTTGAGATCATTGAAAGAATTCATGAATGTAGCAGCACCTGCATCCACTGCAGCTTTGAAAGGGGGCAAATATACTTCCCATAATAAACGATCGCTCATATCCACGGAATTATAATCTCTTCCGCCAATAGCTGCACCATAAGCAGCAAAATGTTTGGCACAAGCCATTACTGCATCAAGGTCTCCTAATTTATTTCCCTGAAAGCCTTTTACTCTCGCAGTTGCGATCATGGAACCGAGATATGGATCTTCTCCCGCACCTTCCATCACTCTGCCCCAACGTGGGTCACGGGCAATATCCACCATGGGGGCAAAGGTCCAGTGGATTCCACTTGCAGCTGCTTCAGTTGCAGCAATCCTTGCTGCTAACTGAATGGCATCCATATCCCAACTTGCTGCTTCAGCCAATGGAATAGGAAATGTTGTTTTGTATCCGTGTATCACATCCTGACCAAACAATAAAGGGATCTTTAATCTTGATTGCATCGCAACATTTTGCCAGTTCCTCGTTCTTTCGGCTCCCATACAGTTCAATAATGACCCTACAGTTCCTTCCTTCACTTGTTTGGCCTTATCATTATCCTTGGTCACCGGACCTGTCGCAGTCCAATCATCATTGTACTGATTAAGCTGACCTACTTTTTCTTCAATGGTCATTAATTGCAAAACAGAATCAACTTTCTGTGCGATCGTTTTTGTTTGTGCGTTAAGCAGATTTGTTTGCATTGATAAGAAAAACAAACAAATTAATCTGATGATTGATCCTATTTTTTTCATGGAATATGTTTAGCAGTTAAATATTTGTTGAATGAAGCTGCGATTACAATGATAAAGACATAAAAAGAATATCCTAAAAGTATTATAGAAATAATAAACTCTGACTTTTTTAGTGTAAAAAGTATAGTAGCACTATTTAAAAAAGAAGGCTAAGGTTATCAGATATTAAGACAAAGGGATCTTTATGAATAATTCACAGCCATTACCAGGTGAAGATTCGATACTGCAGGATCCTAAAAACATTTCCGCACGGTTTTTAATATTCTCCAAACCAATACCAAGCTTCACCGCATTGATGTCAAATCCTTTACCGTTATCGAGAATGTTCATGCTGATATTGTTCTCTAATAAGCGAACACTCAATTTGATCGTTGAGGCATTGCTGTGTTTTATGATATTCTGTAATTGTTCCTGGAGTATACGGTATAAATTCAACTGAAGATCACTGCTTAGAATAGCTTTACTAATATCATCAACATCTTTGATGATCGTAAATCGCTTCTCTTTATTGATGCTTTTCAATAATTCCTCTATTTGAACTGAAAAATCTCTATTGGCAAAAGTTGCAGGAGCCAAATGATGAGATAAGGCTCTGATCTCGTCAATTAAATGATACAGGTCTGCAACAGTTTGTTCCAACTTGCTGTTATCATTCGGGGATAGGCCTTTGATGGTGCTTAATGAAAGAAAAGCTCCCACTAAAAGCTGGGCCACATTATCATGCAATTCTCTTCCAATATAATATTTCTCATTTTCCTGTGCTGTGATGATTGCTTTTTTTGCGTTTTGCTCACTCTTCTTATTTGCAGTAACATCTCTATCCAGTCCAATATATCCTTTCAAATTTCCTTCTTTATCAAAACTGGGAAAGGCATTTGTTACAATATACTTTTCGTGCCCATCTTTATGCTGAAAGCTATATTCAAAATCAATGATGTTTTTTTGTTCCTGCATTATGCTCTGAAAATGCGCAGCCACTCTTTCCTTTTCAGCACCACTCAGCAGATCAATAACCGATAATCCAATTACTTCACTTGGTTTGTAACCGAAGATCTTTTCAACGGCATCCGAACAGTATATCAGTTTTCCTTCTGCATTATATTCCCAGATACAATCTGAAGAACTCAGGATGATCTTATTGAGTCGCTCTTGATTCTCGTGTAGTTGCTCCAATAATTCCTGACGCTCCGTTATATCACGGCCGATGCCTACCAATCCAATGATCTCATGCTGATCATTACGCAAGGGAACTTTTGAAGTTAAAAGCAAATGAGGTTTTTGATTTGTTTGATTGACTACTTCATATTGATTGATAACGGATTGGCCTGTTTTAAAAACAGCTTCATCATTACTGATATATCTTTCAGCATCTTTACTAGGATAAATATCCATATCCGTTTTACCGATAGCCTCCTCTTCAGAGTCCACACCCATATATCTTAATTCCTGTGCATTGGCAATTATTTTACGTCCTTGAATATCTTTTACATAGATCGAATCAGGAATATTGTCGATCACCGTGCGAAGTAGTGTACGTTCCTGTTTCAATAATTCTTTTGCTTTCTTTTGTTCTGAAATATCCCTTGCGATGATCAATACAGAATCTTTTTTCTTAAACTTAATGGGAATCGCTTTCACTTCAACATCGATAAAGCTCCCGTCGAGACAAATAAATTTTTCTTCCATTGTTCCTAAAGATGAATGATTCATCTCTGCTTCAAATGCTCTTTTTTTTACGGCATCTCTATAATCAGGGTGAACAAATTCTATCATAGGAATTCCGATCACATCTTGTTTTGATTTTGCTTTCAGTAGCTCTATTCCATGCTTATTCAAAAAAACTACTTTCCCCTCTGTATGGATCCCGATAATGTCGGGAGCATTGTCGACAAGGCCATAAAATTCTGCTCTACTGTCCCGCAATGCTTCCCTTGTTTCTGTATAATCAGTAATATCTCTGGTAATACCCCCAATGCCGATGATATGGCCAATAGCATCATGCAAAGGATTTAAAATAACTTCATAAAAGCTTGTTTTATTATCAGGCATTGGTGTAGAAGTTCGGGCAATGACCTTTGCATTTGTTTGATAGACCTTTGTATGTAATTCGTCCCACTCTTTGCATTGCGCTTCAGGAAAACCGACTTCACGATGTGTTTTACCGATGATCTGGGCGGCATTCATTTTCATAGCGCTGCAAAGTGAATCGTTGGCACTTGTAAACCTGCTGTTAGCATCGTAACTGTAAATATAATCTGGGCTTGCATTAATAATTAAATCATTCCATTCTTTGTCAAAGCCAGAGAAAGTTTTTGACAGATGATCATCAGAGATAT